>NZ_LXHX01000093.1:0-33687 GCF_001649495.1 Emticicia sp. MM
GGCTGGACAGGTGGAGCAAGAGCTTGGGCAAGATACGAAGACGTTTCTTTGATTTTGGCTGGTTTATCAACACCACTTGTACTATCTGTACACACAATCGTATCTTTTGACTTTGCTACGTCGGTTATCCCTGGCTGGCACACAACAATCTTCCCTCCGTATTTCGTTGCGGGTGCTATCTTCTCTGGTTTTGCAATGGTTCAAAACTTGATGTTGGTGACGAGAGTTGTGTACAAAATGGAAGATTATGTAACCCTTGAGCATATCTCTTTGATGAATAAAATCATCACTTTAACAGGTTCAGTTGTAGGTATTGCTTATATCACAGAGTTTTTTATTGCAGCTTATTCTGGTGTAGAATACGAACAGTATGCTTTCATTAATCGTGCTACTGGTCCACTTTGGTGGTCATACTGGGCGATGATGACTTGTAACGTACTTTCTCCGCAATTATTCTGGTTCAAGAAAGTTCGTGAAAACATCCTTGTTTCTTTCGTAATGGCTGTTGTTGTAAATATCGGTATGTGGTTTGAGCGTTTTGTAATCATCGTGACATCATTGCACCGTGATTATTTACCATCAAGCTGGACATATTTTACTCCTCGTATGGGTGATATTTCTGACTATATTTTCTCTTTCGGATTCTTCTTTACAGCGTTTTTCTTATTTGCTAAGTTCTTACCAGTTATCAACATGGCAGAGGTAAAATCAGTATTGAAATCATCTTCTGAAAAATACCCAGAAAAGAAAAAAACAACGGTTTAATAAAGACTTTTTTAACCATTCATTAAAAATGGCAGATAGCAAATATTTAGTAGGAGTTTTTGACGATGGCGACGAGTTACTTCACGCAGTCGAAGACATAAGACACCAAGGTGTTAAAATTCATGAAGCATATACACCTTTTGCCGTACACGGTCTTGACAGAGCGTTAGGTTATAGCTTCCCAAGAATGGGCGTTGCCGCTTTCTTATTCGGTATCACGGGTACATGTTGTGCTTTGTTGCTCACGTTTTGGACAATGGGTGTTGATTGGCCAATCAATGTTGGTGGAAAGAACTTCTTCCCTTTTCCGACAAACATTCCAATTGTATTTGAGCTTACTGTACTTTTGGCAGCATTTGGTATGTCATTTACATTTTTCTTTATGGAGGATTTAGGCCCAACAGCAAAGCCAATCATATTTGATGTTAGAAGTACTGATGATAAATTTGTAGTAGCAATTGACCTTGCAAAAAATAAGTTATCAGAGACTGAAATTTCAAAATTATTGAAAGAATCAGGTGCTTCAGAAGTAAATGTGAAAGAAGTATAACATTTATCTGTTTATCAATTCAAAGAATTTAAAAATGAAGGTTTCATTCAAAAATATTTCGCTTGCATTATCAATCGCAACTTTCTCAACGGTTGTATTGACATCTTGTAACGATAATAATAGTACTGGTTGGGAGTTTGCTCCTAACATGTACAACTCTCGTGCATACGAACCGTTGTCGCAATGGCGTGAAAATAACATTAATGCAGATGGTAAAAATATGCGTTCGCCAGTAGCAGGTACTGTTTCTCGTGCAAATTATCAAACATCATTCTTGCAAGATGATAGTACAGTTGTAAACGATTTGATGGTCTATAATTTACCGAAAGATAGTATTGCAGTAGCAGAAGTTTCGTTGAAAAACCCTATTCCGTGGTCTGAAAAGGCTGAAGAAGAAGGAAAAGTTTTATACGAAAGAAACTGTTTACATTGTCATGGAGAAAAAGGTGCTGGTGATGGTGCAGTTGGTAAAGTGTATAAAGGTGTACCAAACTATGCGTCTGATGCCTACAAAAATATGAACGATGGTCATATTTACCACGTAATTACTCATGGAAAAGGACGTATGTGGTCTCATGCTTCACAGGTAAATCCAGAGGAGCGTTGGAAAATTGTACATTACGTACATAGATTGCAATTAGGTAACTAATATTATAAATGCTATCCGCTTAAATAGTGGAAACACCCTTTACAGGGCTAAGTATAAAGATATTTCATTTATTAACACCCTTTAAGTATAAGGGTTCAAATTTAAAGAAAATGGCTCACAATACTCACGAAATTCCTTCTACAGAAGAAAGATTTGAGTTTAAATCTGAAACCAAACGCAATCTAATCATTGCAGCATTGATAGGTGTTGCGTTAGTAGCAATTGGTTCATTCTTACTATCAAAAGGCTGGTCAATTGGTGTTTGGGAATCGCATGGTGGCGAACACGCCGCTGCAGGACACGAAGCTGCAGGTCATTCAGAGCATGGTGGCGAACACGGTGCAACTTTGTTTGCCAGAATCATTGCAAATATTTGGATGAATAGTGTTTACTTCCTTGGAATTTCAGTAGTTGGAGCATTTTTTATTGCTTATAACTATATTGCTAAAGCAGGTTGGTCTTCGTCAATCAAACGTGTAGCTGAAGCAATGCCATCATTTGTAATTGTTCCAGGGGTTATTTTAATCATTTTAATGGCTCTTCCATCAACTCGTCACATTGTAATGCACTGGACGCATGATGGTATAATGGACCCAGCAAGTGAACATTATGATAAAATTATTGCTGGAAAAGCATGGTATTTGAACTTGCCTTTTTACTTCATACGCTTAATTGCTTATGTGGTCGTATGGTACTTTGGTTGGAAAGCTATCCGTAAATACTCGCTTTTAGAAGATGAAATGGGTGGTTTAGAAAACTATTATAAAGGCCGTAATGCTTCAAAACTTTTTATGGTGTTCTTCGCTGTGACAGCATCAACTTCGGCTTGGGATTTATCAATGGTAATTGATACACACTGGTTCTCAACAATGTTTGGTTGGTATCACTTGGCAAGCTGGCACGTTGCTGGTTTAGCAACAATGATGTTAATTATCTTGTTATTGAAAGACCAAGGATATCTGCAAATCGTTAATGAAAGCCATTTACATGATTTAGGAAAATTCATTTTCGGATTTTCTGTATTCTGGACATACGTATGGTTCTCTCAATATTTATTGATATTCTACGCTAACTTACCAGAAGAAACAATTTATTTCCGTGAGCGTTTCACAGGTTTTCAAGGTAGATATTGGTGGCCATTCCACATTAGTCTTGTGCTAAACTTTTTCTTCCCATTCTTGATTTTAATGGCAAGAAATTCAAAAAGAAGACCAACATTCTTGAAATTAGGTAGTGTTTCTGTTATCATTGGTCACTGGTTTGATTTTTACCAAATGCACATGCCAGGTATTGCTAAAGACCAAGGTGGCATTGGTATTATTGAGTGGGGAACTACTCTAACTTTTGCATCTTTATTTATTTATTTTGTTGCAAATGAACTTTCTAAAGCAAACCTTTATCCAAAAAATCACCCATTCTTAGAAGAAAGTATGCACCACGATATTTAATTTTAAAACAATTTCGTTGAACATTCTTTTTTATATACAAGGGTTTAAAGTATTCAAACTTGTAAATTATTTAGTAACATGACATTATTGATTGTAGCTTTAGCAATTGTGTTTATTGTTCTTACCATCTTGGTAATTTCAAAAACACAAACTCTCTTAAAGGGAGTAAAGGGTGATTCAGAACAAAATGATGAAATGGCAGATAGTGCAAATAATATTAATGCTATTGGTCTATTTGTTTTCTGGATTTTGAGTGTTATTGGTATTTTTTGGTCATTTATTTATGCTAAAAAGGACTTTTTGATGGCATTTGGAGATATTCCATCGGCATCATCTGTACACGGAAAAGAAACTGATTTTTGGTTTTGGTTTGGAATGGCTGTTGTAACGGCTTCGTTTTTGGTAGTTAACTCAGTTTTATTTTATTTCCCATTGAAGTATCGCTACAATAAAAATAGAGTAGCTCATTTCTACCCGCACAATAATACGCTTGAAATTGTTTGGACTTTAATTCCTGCAGTTGTTATGGCTGCCTTAGTGTTTACAGGTTTGAAAGTTTGGAACAAAGTTATGTCAGAAGCTCCGAAAGATGCTGAAGTGATAGAAATTATGGGAAAACAATTCGGATGGCAGGTTAGATATGGTGGCGTTGATAATGGTAAATTAGGAAACTATAACTATAAACTAATTGATGATGCCGCTGGTAACGAGTTTGGTATTGACTTTACTGATGAAAATTCATTTGATGACTTTACAAATAGTTCAGAATTGCACATTCCAAAAGGAAAACCAGTATTGTTGAAAATCAGAGCAAGAGATGTATTGCATAGTGTATTTATCCCTCACATGAGAGTTAAAATGGATGCGGTACCAGGTATGCCTACAAAGTTTTGGTTTATAGCAGATAAAAGTACTGCTGATATGCAAGGCGAATTAGGTAATCCTGACTTCAAATATGAGATTGCATGTACAGAGGTTTGTGGAAGAAGTCACTTCGCAATGAAGCTAATCTTAGTTGTTGACGAACCAGCAGATTATGAAAAATGGAAAAAAGAGCAAAAATCATTGTTAGCAAGTAAGCCAGAGTTTTTAGAGAAAGTTCCAGCAAGCTTGAAAGCTAAAGCAATGAAATATCTCCCATCTGAAGCTGCTCCTGACAGTACAACAGCATCATTGGGAACAAGTTTGCCGACAGTTACATCATTAAGATAAAATTCAATCTAAATTATTTAAACTAATAATATAAACATGGCAGCAGTAGCACACGCAGATACTCATGTTCACGGACATGATGAAGCACATGAGCATCACGAGCCACAGAGTTTTATAAAGAAATATATATTCTCTGAGGACCATAAAGTAATTGCCAAGCAATACTTGATTTCGGGTATCGTATGGGCTTTAATTGGTGGTTTTTTATCATTGGTATTCCGTTTACAATTAGGATACCCTGGCATTGATTTGGGTTGGTTAAAACCAATTTTAGGTGAGAGATGGTTTGATGAAGCAGGTAAGTTAGATCCTAATTATTATATTGCTTTGGTTACAATGCACGGAACCATCATGGTATTCTTTGTATTGACTGCAGGTTTGAGTGGTACATTCTCTAACTTCTTGATTCCGCTTCAAATTGGAGCAAGAGATATGGCATCAGGGTTTATCAATATGTTATCATATTGGTTATTCTTCTTGTCAAGTGTAATCATGTTCTGTTCATTGTTTGTTCAAGATGGCCCTGCTGGTGGTGGTTGGGTTGTATATCCACCATTGAGTGCTTTGCCAGATGCAGCACCAGGTTCAGGTACGGGTATGACAATGTGGTTAGTTAGTATGGCAATCTTCATCATGTCAAGTTTATTGGGTAGTATCAATTATGTAACTACCGTAATCAACTTACGTACAAGAGGTATGACTTTTGATAAAATGCCTCTAACAATTTGGGCGTTTACATTTACCGCTATCTTAGGTATTTTGTCATTCCCTGTATTATTGTCTGCTGCATTATTATTGATTTTTGACCGTAGTTTTGGCACAAGTTTCTATTTGTCAGATATATACATCAATGGACAAGCACTTCCTAATCAGGGTGGTAGCCCAATTTTGTTCCAACACTTATTCTGGTTTTTAGGTCACCCTGAGGTTTATATCGTTATTTTACCTGCACTTGGTATGACATCTGAGATCATAGCGACAAATGCAAGAAAACCAATTTTTGGTTACAAAGCGATGATTTTCTCAATGTTGGGTATCATGTTCTTGGCCTTTATCGTATGGGCTCACCACATGTTTATGACAGGTATGAATCCTTTCTTAGGTTCAGTATTTACACTACTAACTTTGATTATTGCAGTCCCATCTGCGGTGAAAGGCTTTAACTATATTACTACATTATGGAGAGGTAATATCATCTTTACTCCTGCGATGTTGTTCTCAATTGGTTTAGTTTCATTCTTCGTATCAGGTGGTGTTACTGGTATTATTTTAGGTAATAGTGCATTAGATATTCAATTACACGATACATATTTTGTAGTTGCTCACTTCCACCTTGTAATGGGTTCTGCTGCATTCTTCGGAATGGTGGCAGGGGTTTATCATTGGTTCCCAAAGATGTTTGGTAGAATGATGAATAGTACATTAGGATATGTTCATTTCTGGATTACATTCATCGGTGCTTACATGGTGTTCTTCCCTCAGCACTACTTAGGTATTGCTGGTTTCCCAAGAAGATATTATGCTTACACAGGTTTTGATTTTACAAATAAATACCAAGATTTAGCACAGGTAAGTACAATTGCTGCAATTGTTGTATTTGCTGCAAATATTATCTTCTTATTTAACTTCTTTTATTCGATTTTCTGGGGTAAGAAAGCAACTCAGAACCCATGGAAATCAAATACTTTGGAGTGGACAACACCTGTAAATGTTGGTCATGGTAACTGGGAAGGAGAAATTCCTGCTGTTTATCGTTGGCCTTATGATTATAGCAAGCCAGGCTCTGATGTTGATTTTATTCCTCAGAATATTCCTTTCTCAGCTACACCAGAATCAAACTTCCCGTATGAGAATGAATTGATCAAAGAAGAGAAAGAAATCGAAGGAATTAAGTTTGATTACAGTATTCCAGATTGATAAAAATTACTAACGATTCACAACTTTATGGTTGTGAATCGTTGTCTCAAACCAATTATGACTCACGGCAAAGTATTTAGAAAGCTCGGTTTTTGGACAGTTGGTGCGATTTACTTTCTTATTTTAGTCGGTGGAATTGTAAGAGCAACTGGCTCGGGAATGGGCTGTCCAGACTGGCCTAAGTGTTTTGGGACTTGGATACCACCAACGGATATTTCGCAATTACCCAGTAACTATAAGGAAATTTACGGTGCAAAGCTCAAAGGCGAAGTTGAGTTTAATGCCATTAAGACTTGGATTGAATATATAAACCGTTTAGTAGGGGTTGCGATTGGTTTTTTAGTTTTTGGAACATTTGTGAGTTCGCTCATTAGTTTCAGAAAAAAAGACAAAACAATTGTCTTTCTAAGTTTGCTGGCAACGATTTTAGTAGCATTTGAAGGATGGTTAGGCTCGAAAGTTGTTTCGAGTGAACTTCACCCAGTAATGATTACATTACACATGATTCTATCAGTAATTATTGTGTTTATATTATTATATGCGGTGGCTCGTTCTTACAATTATGTTATTGAAGTTGAAGACATAGCGGATAAAAGTTCTTTGAGTTTCTTGGTATCAGCAGCAATTTTTCTTACTATCGGACAAGTACTTCTTGGTACACAGGTTAGAGAGGTTGTTGATCAAGTAGCCAGTGTAATGGGAGATGCTCTCAGAGCAGAATGGGTGGCTAATTTAGGTGGTAAATTCCAAATGCACGCCTTTTTCTCGATAGTTATTGTCATTACTAATTTATTAATTTATTACAGAATTAATAAATCAATCAGTGAAAAAGGTTTATTATCAAAATTTTCAAATTGGTTGTTAATCACCATTGGAATTGAACTTATTTCAGGCCTTTCGTTGGCCTACTTAGGTTTTCCAAGACTAATGCAACCAATTCATTTAACGCTTGGAACCTTAGCAATAGGCATCCAATTCGTTATTTTTTTATTTCTTAATAAAGAAAGAGTATTCCGAAGCAATGCTTCACAAGTATAAATGAATTTAACTGTAACAGAAAATATCTTTGCTCAGAAGTTAAAGGCTTTCTACGAACTAACCAAATTCAGGTTATCAGCTACGGTTGTTTTCTCTTCAGCGATTGGCTTTACTTTGGCTGCTGATAAAATTGATTGGTTAAGGTTGGTATTATTTTCGATAGCAGCTTTTGCAACGACAGCGGCAGCAAATATCATCAATCAAATCATTGAAAAAGACCTTGATAAATTGATGACTCGCACAGAAAATCGCCCGCTTCCAAGTGGAAGATTATCGGTAAAGGAAGCAGCAATTTTTGGTTGGGTAATGGCTGCGATTGCAATGTATATTTTGTTCTATGAATTTAATTACAAAGCGGGGCTTTTAGCACTTTTATCAATGATTTTATACGGGTTCGTATATACACCGTTGAAGAGGGTTGGGCCAGTAGCAGTTGCAGTGGGGGCGTTACCAGGAGCATTCCCTCCGATGATTGGCTGGGTTGCATCGGTTAACCATTTTGGACTTGAACCAGGTATTCTATTTGCAATACAGTTCTTTTGGCAATTTCCACATTTTTGGGCAATTGCTTGGGTATTGGATGATGATTATAGCAAAGCAGGATTTAAGCTTTTGCCATCAAGTGGTGGACAGAACCTAAATTCAGCTATTCAGATAATGATTTACACGCTATTTTTACTGCCACTTTGCTGGGTACCATTTTATTTGGGCATGACAGGTATCAATTCGGCAGTAGTAGCAATGGTGTTTGGTGTGTTGTTTTTAGCACAAACATTTCATTTAATGCGTAGAGTTGACCGAAAGGCGGCTCTGCAATTAATGTTCGGTTCTTTTATTTATTTACCAGTTGTGCAAATTGCCTATTTACTGGATAAATTATAGTACCACCTTTATTTACCTAAAATAATGCTTAGGTAAATGATTCAACGACAAACTTTATGAGTAATAAATTAAATAAAAGTAAAACCTCTACTGCAACTGTAGGTGTACAAGAGCCAGCTCAAGTACTATCAGTAAATAAGTGGAAGTTTATAATTTGGCTCTTTATTATCACAATCGTGATGCTATTTGCTTCTCAAACGAGTGCATATTTAGTAAGAAGAGCAGAAGGAAACTGGGCAGAATTTGAAATTCCGACAATCTTTTGGATTAGTACTTTGATTTTGATGATTAGCAGTGCTACAATGCACTTATCTTTGAAAGCGGCTAAAAGCAATGATAATACTAAGCTTAAAACATTTGTGGCTGTCACAACTATTTTAGGGCTTGTATTTTTAGCGATGCAATACTTAGGTTGGCAGAATTTACAACAACAAGGTGTTTTCTTGAAAGGAAATCCTTCAGGTTCGTTCTTTTATATTTTTACGGGCTTACACATGGCTCACTTAGTTCTCGGACTTGGAATTCTGATTGCAACCTTTTTAATGGCGTTCAGAATGAAATTAAATGCCGATAATACCATTTTAGTTGAAGTTTGTGCTACTTCTTGGCACTTCTTAGACATACTTTGGATATATTTGTTTGTATTTTTATTGTATTTTAGATAATATTCACTTTTTGACTATTTTTGGGTCAAAATTAATTGAAACTGTTAACCAAAGCGGTAAACCGCTAATAATTGTAAGCTATGGCAAGTGCAAATACCTCTACGACCGCAGAACACTTAATTTGGAAAGGTGGCGTACAACCAATGAAAGTTGGCTATGGAAAATTGATGATGTGGATTTTCTTATTATCCGATACATTTACTTTTTCTGCTTTATTGATTTCATACGGTTTAGTTCGTTATAGTTTCCCAACATTTGAAGGTTTACGTAAAAACTTTGAATTCTCAAATACTTGGTGGCCAATTCCAGAAAGAGTTTTTGAGGCTGTACCGTTTTTACATGGTGTTGCTGCTCCTCTTGTTTTTGTTGGTATCATGACTTTTATCTTGATTATGAGCTCTGTTACGATGGTATTGGCTGTAGAAGCTGGTCATCGTCGTGATAAAGCTGATGTTGAAAAATATATGCTTTGGACAATCCTTGGTGGTTTTGCCTTCTTGAGTTCACAAGCTTGGGAGTGGGGACACTTCATTCATGGAACAGAGCACGGTCTTACATTGGCCGATGGAACAAAGATTTTTGGAGCGAACCTCGTGCAAAACGAATATGGCCCAGCAGCATTTGCTGACTTCTTTTTCTTCATTACTGGTTTCCACGGAACGCACGTATTCTCGGGCGTAGTTTTGAATATCTTGATATTCTATAACACAGCCAATGGAGTTTATGAAAAACGTGGTCATTATGATATGGTTGAGAAAGTAGGTTTGTACTGGCACTTTGTAGATTTAGTATGGGTGTTTGTATTTACATTCTTCTACCTTGTTTAGTTAGAAACCGAACTCTTTTTTAATAAAATTAGAAAGTCTTAAAATTATTATACAATGGCTCAGCATTCTGAAAATACCGAAAAATTACCAGCACAAACCAAAGAAATTTGGAGAACATTCTGGATTTTGTTAGGCATCACAGCACTTGAATTCTTAATTGCGTTTGTTGTTGATGCAGATACTTACAAATGGACAAAAGTTGGTATCTTTATTATTCTTACAATCGTGAAAGCATATTATATCGTAGGTATATTTATGCACTTAAAACATGAAGTTAAATCATTGATTTGGACAGTAGTTTTACCATGTATTTTTGTAGTTTGGCTTATCGTAGCATTGATTGTAGAAGGTGGATATATTGGTTTGGAGAGATTATTATTCAAGTAAATAATGCAAAATAAATCATTCAAAGTCGGAATACTAATAGCCATATTAGCTGTTCCGACTTTTATTTTTGTTTTTCTCAAAATATTTGGGCAAAACTATTATTCATTACCTTATCTCATGCCCGAATTGGATGAGACAGGTCAAATTGTGATGAAAGGGCCTGATACTGTTTTTCATCAGATACCTAAGTACGAATTGATTGACCAAAATGGTAATAAGTTTAACTCTGAGAATGTAAAAGGCAAAATTTATATTGCTGACTTTTTCTTTACTCGTTGCGGAACAATCTGTCCTAAACTCTCAAATAGTTTATCAAGAGTACAAAGTATTTTTTCAGCCGACTCGAATGTGGTAATTGTCTCTCACAGTGTTGACCCAAAGTACGATTCGTCGGCAGTTTTGCAAAAATATGCACAGAAATATGATGCAAAATACGGGAAATGGTACTTTTTAACTGGAGATAAAAAGACAATCTACGATTTAGCGATAAAAGGTTATAAACTGCCAGTGGCCGATGCTTCCGAATATGATAATAAAATCAAGTCAATTGATGAAACATTTATTCATTCGGAGAAGTTACTATTAATAGATAAAGAAGGATATATTAGAGGCATTTACGACGGAACATATTCGCCTGATGTTGAGCGTCTAATTGGTGAGGTGAAGGTTTTGACTGAGATTTATAAGTCAAAAAAGTAGGTTCATAACACTTCAATTATCATTTATTGTGTGCCTATTATTTTTAAATAATTAAAGATGGAAGAAGTAAGAGTTAAGCAGGATAAGATTTCGATTACATTAATAAATGTAGTGTCGATAGCAGTGCCATTAGTCGTGGCAATTTTGTTGGGAATTAGACAAAAAATAGATTTAGGAGCGTGGACAAAGGCTCTTCCACACGTGATTGGTGGAATAAACACATTAACATCAATTTTATTGATTTATGGCTTGTTTTTAGTCAAACAAAAACAAATTGAGCGTCATAGAAAAGTAATGACTTTAGCATTTTTACTTGGTGGAGTGTTTTTAGTCTGTTATGTGCTTTATCACTTGACCAATCCATCAACGAGCTATGGTGGCGAAGGTTTTGTTAGATATTTTTATTATTTTATCCTCATAAGTCATATTTTACTATCCTTGGTTGTATTACCTTTGGTTTTGAGAGCATACTTTTTTGCTTGGATAAAAGAATATGAATTGCATCGTAAATTGACAAAATATGCCTTTCCAATTTGGCTCTATGTGTCGATAACGGGGGTTGTGGCTTATTTGATGATAAAACCATATTATGTTTAAATTTTAATGATACGATTATGAAAAGAATTGTGGCATTTTTTATAATATTTTTATTAAGTCAAACAATGACTTTTGCACAGTGTGCGATGTGCCGTGCTTCAGTAGGAAGTAATTTGAGTGAAGGACGTGGAGTTATCGGCACGGGTATTAATGATGGTATTTTATTGATGTTGGTCTTTACCTACCTTTCTGTACCGACAGTAATCTATGTTTGGTTTAAAACAGCAAGAAAAGAAATGCGTTTGAAAATGGGACAACAGTAAATTGAAAACTTTATAAATAAAGAGCGATTATTAGGTTAAAACCTGATAGTCGCTTTTTGTTTATTTTAAAATTAGAACTTTCACTTTTCCGATATTAATAATGGAATAAACTTTGTCGCTATTTTTAGCCATTTGGGCGTATTGGTGAGCAAAAAGTACAGAAAAAACGTAATTTTGTTATAGACAAAACTACATTCTAAACTTACAATGCTCAAAAACCTATTAATTTCCTTTTTTTTACTCAATTCTCTCTTCTCTTTTGCCCAAAGTAAAAACGAAAAAGTAGAATATCGCATTCGTCGTGCCACTTCTCCATTAAAAATTGATGGAATTGTTGATGAAAAAGCATGGGCTGATGCTCAATTGGCCACTGATTTTTATCAAGTTTTACCGATGGATACAAGTTATGCAAAAGTGCGTACTGATGTAAAAATGACCTATGATGATAAAAATCTTTACGTTGTTTTTATCAATTACGATAAACTCCCTGGCCCATACATGGTGGAATCATTGAAACGAGATTTCAATTTCGGAAAAAATGATAACGATTTATTATTTCTTGATACTTTTGATGACCAAACGAATGGTTTTTCGTTCGGAGCAAATGCGATGGGGGCTCAGTGGGATGGACTGATGTTTAATGGAAGTAATATTAGTTTGACGTGGGAAAATAAATGGACATCAGAGGTAAAATACGATGATGAAAAATGGGTTTGGGAATGTGCGATTCCATTTAAAACACTTCGATATAAAAAAGGAATTAAACGTTGGGGAGTAAATTTTAGTCGATTAGACCTCAAAACTACCGAAAAATCGGCTTGGGCTCCAGTTCCTCGCCAATTTCCTACGGCTTCATTAGCTTATGCAGCTTCATTAATTTGGGACGAAGAACCTCCAACGGCTTCTTCAAATATTTCAATCATTCCATATATCTTGGGTGGCGTATCTCGGAATCAAGAAAAGAAACTTCCAACTGATTATAGAGGAGATATTGGTTTTGATGCAAAAGTTGGACTTACATCATCATTAAATCTTGATTTAACAGTAAACCCTGATTTTTCACAAGTTGAAGTTGATCAACAACAAACAAATCTCGACCGTTTTGAGTTATTTTTCCCAGAAAGAAGGCAGTTTTTTTTAGAAAATGGCGATTTATTTGCCAATTTTGGCTATCAGACACTACGACCATTTTTTTCAAGAAGAATCGGTTTGAATACACCTATTAAGTTTGGTGCGAGAGTAAGCGGAAAGCTCAATAAAGACTGGAGAATCGGCTTGATGAATATGCAAACGGGAAAAAGCGATGCCGTAACAAATGCCCAAAATTTTGGCGTAATTGCTTTGCAACGCAGAGTTTTTGCTCGCTCAAACATTGCAGTAATGTTTGTCAATAAGCAATTACTTGATTATCAGTCGGTTGTCGATAAAGCTGCTGTGAAAGAGTACAACCGAAATTTAGCCATCGAATATAACTTGCTTTCACAAAACAACGCTTGGACTGGTAAACTGATGTACTTTAAGTCGTTTAGCCCAAATACTAAAAAAGATGATGGTGTTTTTGCAGGAAATATTTTGTACACCAACAAAAGGCTAACCGCAGGAATTGAGTTTGAAAGTGTAGGAAGCAACTACACGGCTGAGGTTGGTTATGTTCCACGAATCAATTACGGAAAACTAAATCCACAAATTGGGTATTTGTTTTTTCCAAAATCGAAACATATTCTAAGTCACGGCCCAACGGCGATGCTTACGCATTATTTCACCAAAGATTTCTCAAAGGAAACCGAAAACGAAAAGTTTTTGGCGTATCGTATCAATTTCCGCAAAACCAATACTTTAATGGCGTGGGTGGCACATAATTACGTGTATTTGCTCCGACCATTCGACCCCACAAACTTTGCGGGGGTCTTCTTGAAAGAGGGCAGCGAACACAAATGGGACTCGTTTGGTATAGATTATACCTCAAAACCACAGGCTTTGTTAACTTATTTGGTATCAACTCGATACGGCGGCTATTATGCCAATGGCACAAGACTACGATTAAATGGCGAAGTTGGTTATCGTTTTCAACCTTATGTAGCTATTACGATGAGTGCCAATTATAATCAATTAAACTTTAAATCAGAACCAGCAGTACCGAAGGATTTGGTCAATAAACAATTTAATTTTTGGTTAGTTGGCCCAAGAGTAGATGTTACTTTCACGAATAAACTGTTTTTTACTAACTTTTTACAATTCAATAACCAAAACAAAAACGTTAATCTAAACACACGTCTTCAGTGGAGATATAGCCCAGCATCAGATTTGTTTTTGGTTTATACCGATAATTATATGTCAGATACATTTCAGGTGCGAAACCGTGCTTTGGTCTTGAAATTTACTTATTGGTGGAATGTATAGCATACAAAAACGTTGGCATGGCTCAAACCCATGCCGACCTTAGATTATAATAAGCAAAAACATGAAAACTTTACTATTTTTGATTTTTCCAATCTTAACTTTTGCTCAAACTATGGAATTTGAGATACAAGGTCATCGAGGTAGTAGAGGGCTAATGCCCGAAAATACAATTCCTGCTTTCAAGAAAGCCATTGATTTAGGCGTACACACCTTAGAGTTAGATGTGGTAATTTCAAAAGATAAGAAAGTGGTTGTTTCGCACGACCCTTTTTTCAATCCAAATTGCACGACTGACCCGAGTGGCAAATTTATCACAAAGGAAAATCAAGGTAATTTATATCAGCTTACTTATGACGAAATTAAAAAATATGATGTTGGGCTGAGAGGGAATAAAGATTATCCCGAACAACAGAAAGTAGCGGTTTATAAACCATTGCTCGAAGATATGATTCGTGAAAGCGAAAAATACGCAAAAGCTAAAGGAGTAAAGCCTTTAAAGTATAATATTGAAATCAAAAGCGAAGAAAAAGAGTACGATATTTCGCAACCAAAAGTTGAAGAGTTTTCGGAATTGGTTTATAAAGTTATTATCAAACAACTTCCGCCCGAAAGAGTAACTTTACAAAGTTTCGATTATAACGTTTTGAAATTTTGGCATAAACAAATCGAGAAAAAAAAATACAAACCAATAACATTATCGGCTTTAATTGAACCATTCGATAATAATGATGTGAAATTTAATTTGGAAAAATTGGGCTTTAAACCGCAAATCTGGAGTCCATATTTTGCACAAGCTACTGAAAAACGAGTAAAAGAATTACACGAATTGGGCATAAAAGTGATTCCGTGGACGGTAAATAAGCGAGAAGACATGGAAAAAGTAAAAGCTAATGGGTGTGATGGACTCATAACCGACTACCCAGATAGAGCGAAAGGTTTGTGAGATTCAGAAAAAAAGCCTAATTTTCCAAAGAATTTTGGAGTCACAAACTATTAAACTACAAATCCTAACTTGTGGTTTAAAAGAGTTTGGTGTTTTCAATCCACCAAATGAGCATGCTTAACGACATACTTAGTTTTTTTCTTAAACGTAGAATCGACCGCATTGAGCAATTTTTGCGAAACCCGATTGACACCCAGCATCGTATTTTCCACGACCTTATCGAAAATGCTCGATATACAGAGTGGGGTTTAAAATACGATTATAGCAGCATAGATACCATCAAAGATTTTCAGGAGAGAGTGCCAATCTCGACCTATGAAGAACTGTACCCGTATATCGAACGTGTGCTGAAAGGCGAACAAAACATACTTTGGGCGTCAGAAATTAAGTGGTTTTCAAAATCTTCTGGTACAACAAACTCACGCAGCAAATTTATTCCTGTTTCAGAAGAGTCGCTCGAAGACTGTCATTACCGAGGTGGTAAAGACATGATGACGCTTTATCTCAATAATCGTCCAGAAGCAAAATTATACGAAGGAAAAGGCTTGTCGATTGGCGGAACGCTCCACCCAAACCCATTCAATGCTACTACGCAAGCAGGGGATATTTCGGCAGTAATCACAAAAAATCTTCCTGCTTGGGCTGACTTTATTCGCACGCCTCCAAGTGAAATAGCTTTGCTTGATAATTGGGAGGAAAAAATGGAGCAAATGATTCAAATTTGCACCCAAGAAAATGTAACTAGTATTTTGGGCGTACCGACCTGGACGGTCGTTTTGCTCGAAAACATTCTCGAACGAACGGGCAAAAAGAATATACTCGAAATTTGGCCAAACTTTGAGGTCTTCGTACACGGAGCAGTAGCTTTCCAGCCTTACAGAGACCTTTTCCGAACAAAACTTTTTCCATCTGACCAAGTTACTTATCTCGAAACATACAACGCCTCAGAAGGCTTTTTTGCGATTCAAGACGAACTCAGTAGGGTAGGAGAAATGCTACTCATGCTTGATTACGGTGTGTTCTACGAATTTATTCCGATGGAAGAATGGGATAAAGAACAACCTAAAACATTAACCCTTGAAGAAGTAGAATTGGATAAAAACTACGCCCTCGTAATCTCGACAAACGCAGGGCTTTGGCGATATAAAATCGGTGATACTGTAAAGTTCACATCAATCAACCCATATAGAATCAAAGTTAGTGGCCGAACTAAACACTTTATCAATGCTTTTGGCGAAGAAGTTGTTATAGAAAATGCAGATATGGCCATCACCGAAGCTTGTGTCGCTGCCAGTGCAACAATAGCAGATTATACAGCGGGGCCAGTTTACATGGGCGATGGTAGTAAAGGTTGCCACGAATGGATAATTGAATGTTCTAAAAAACCAGAAAACGAAGCACTTTTCATCGAAACGCTCGATAATTCACTCCGAAAGGTGAACTCCGATTACGATGCCAAACGCTATAAAGATATGGCTTTACTATTGCCAAAAGTACATTTTGTAGAAAATGGTACTTTTTACCAGTGGATGTCGAAACGAGGAAAATTGGGCGGACAAAATAAAGTACCAAGACTAAGCAATTCAAGAGAATATCTCGATGATATATTGCTGATGGTCAGAGAATTAGCATGACATACATATTCACTCATTCTATCAATAAATCATTCAAAATTATACATGAAACTATTCCGCTTTGGCGAACCAACCGACGAAAAAACAGGAGTGATTCTCTCCGACGGTAAAAAAATTGATGTATCGGCTTTTGGCGAAGACTACAACGAAAATTTCTTTATGTCTGAAGGCATTTCGAGACTAAACACTTGGCTTGAATCAAACGCCGATAGTTGCCCAGTTGTGGGCGATGATGTACGATTGGCTTCTTGTATCGCACGCCCATCAAAAATTATTTGTATTGGTCTTAATTATGCCAAGCACGCTGCTGAGTCTGGCATGGCTGTGCCAACTGAGCCAGTGGTGTTTTTCAAAGCCACAACCGCTCTTTGTGGGCCAAATGATGATGTGATTATTCCTAAAAACTCAGTAAAAACCGACTGGGAAGTGGAGTTGGCTTTTGTAATAGGTAAAAAGGCAAGCTATGTAGAAAAAGAAGACGCCATGAATTATATAGCAGGCTACTGCTTGCACAATGATTATAGTGAACGTGAGTTTCAGTTGGAGCGTGGCGGACAGTGGGTAAAAGGTAAAAGTTGCGATACATTTGCTCCGCTTGGGCCTTTCATGGCAACTACAGACGAAATCCCGAATCCGCACGATTTGCGTTTGTGGCTTTCGCTCAATGGCGAAATGCTTCAAGACTCAAACACGGATGATATGATTTTTGATATTCCAACTATTTTAAGCTATCTAAGCCAATTTATGACGCTTCTTCCAGGCGATGTGATTTCTACTGGAACGCCAGCAGGTGTGGGTCTTGGCTTAAAACCACAGAGATATTTAGTAGCGGGCGATATTGTTGAGTTGGGTATTGATAACCTCGGAACACAAAAACAAACGGCCGTAGCCTATCAATAATTTTTGAAAAAAGTGCTTAAACGAGCCATATCTGCATAAAAGATATGGCTCGTTTATTTTTTTTGCAATAAAATAAAGGCTTAGGCATGAAATTTGGAGGTTTTTCGGGAAATCGCAAACCCAGAAATGAAAACATATTTTTTAGCTATCAGCTTGATGATTAGTCAGTTAGGCTTTTCTCAACAAGAGTGTAAATGCTCGCAAAATTTTGATTTTGCCTATCAGAAAATCAAAGATAATTACGCAGGTTGGGACGATAAAATTACCGCCAAAAACCAGACAGAGTTTGATAAACTGACTCAAGAAATTAAAACTAAGGCTCAGGGTATTACAGATGAAAAAGAATGCTATTTTCATATTAAGAAATGGTTCGATTTCTTCAAAGACGGACACCTTTTTGTTACCCCAATTACTCCTTATAGCATAGACGATGCCCCAGGAGTAGTTGCCGCCCGAGCTGCAAAGGTTACTCAACTTTCATTTAATGAGGTCAGTTTTACAGAATATTTGAAACAGAATAACGATAAACTACAATCGGTTGAGGGTATCTGGGAAAGTGATGATAAAGCTTATAAATTGGGGGTCGTAAAAGATAAAAATAATCCAAAGTTATTTGTCGGTTTTCTTCTAAACGACAGAAATGCCGCTTGGAAAGCAGGAAAAGCAAAGTTTGAAATGCTTCAAATTGCTCCTCAGAAATATATCACAACGTACTATTACGCTGATTTTTCGAGTGAAAAAAATTTTACTCGTGAAGTGAAAAATTTCTTGGTGATTGAAAATATCTATAAATTCAATAAGCTATTTCCAATTCCGAAAGAAGAAGTAAATAACGATGACCTACTTCACAAAATAGCCGACTATCGTATTGAAAAATTAGATGCAGAAACTGCTCTTATTGTTCTACCCCCTTTTACTTTACCAAATGCACCAGAATTTGTCCAAGAGTTAGTGCAGAAAAATGAAGAAATTTTAAAGACTTCTGCTAATTTAATTATTGATATTCGTAATAATCCAGGTGGCGATGATGCTGCTTTTACGCCTCTTTTTCCGTACATAGGTACTGCTCCAATCGTGAGAAAAGGTGGAGTTTTTAGAGCGACTGACGAAAATATTATTTCGATTAAACACGAATTAGAAGCTATCGAAGATTTTCCGATTTATAAGGAACGCCTTGCTCCCAAATTGCAGACAGTTTTGCAAAAAATGGAAGCTAATAAAGGAAAATTTGTTACAGGTCCAGATAAAGAGTTTTCAGTATCAAACCCTTCAATTATGACTAAAAAAGTTGCTCTATTGGTCAATAAAAATACTGCAAGTACTGCCGAGCAATTTATTTTTGAAGCGAAACAAAGTCCAAAAACGATAGTTTTTGGTGAAAATACAAAAGGATTGGCCGATTATATTGAAGTACGTGATTGGGGATTGCCGTGTTATGGTTGGAGAGTGGCCTTTTCGTTGGCAAAAAGCCATCGTTTACCACAAAAACCGATTGATAATGTAGGTATTACACCTGATGTGAAAATTACAGATGCTGAAACAGACTGGGTAGAATTTGTAAGAAATCACCTAAAGAAATTGCAATAAAAGAATAAATAAGGTTTAAGAGAAACTTTATAGGTTTTGACTCCCCCCAATAAAAAAAGCTCAATGAAATTTATTCATTGAGCTTTTTGATTGATAAACCAGTAATTACTGATTCTCAGTCGGAACTTCCGTTGGATTACTTACTTTCTTAGCATCTAAATCAAAAATTAAGGTAATTCTCCAAGTATTAGAAAGTGGGCTACCTTGTGATGTTGGTACTAAATAAGCCAAATCAAGGTTATAATTGTTAATTTTAAATCCTAAACCAGTTGTTACGTACTTGCGGCCGCCTTTCGCATTACTTTCCATAAAATAACCACCACGAAGAGCAAAAAAGTTATTGTACCAATACTCGACACCAGTTGATAAAGTAACCTCTCTTATTTCTTCTTGGAAACCATCTGGTGCATCAGAAAACGAACCAAAAATACCCGCAATTACACCCGTTGTTTCAGGGTCTTTACCTTTTACGATAACACCATTATTCCAAAGCGGAGGGGTTGGAATTAATAATTTATTAGCATCAAGTAAGAAGTTGAATTGGTTGTGAGCATCAATTTTAAAGTTGATAGCACCACCGACTTTCAGGTTTGTAGGAATATAAAAAGTACCTCGGCCATAATTAATTTTACCACCGATGTTTGAAATAACTGCACCTGCAGAATATCTTGTACCACGGTCTTTGTTTTTTGCACTTGGTTTTTCGTTTGTGTAGAAAAACGATAAATCACCTGCTACGTTATTGGCTGGTTTACTCGAAATTCCATTTACAACTTGGGCTCCAATCAAATTTGAGTGAATATACTTAATATTGATACCAGTCGAGAAATCCCTGCCAATCTTACGAGAATATCCAGCCGTTATATTCATGTCTCTCGATTGGAAAGTTCCGTTTGGTTGTCCTGTTGCGGTTGTAAACTGAATCTCTCCTTGATTAAAGTAGGTCATTGAAACTCCAAATGCCGAGTTTTTATCAATTTTCTTAAACATACCCGCATTGATTAAACCCATATCGTCAACCAAATCACGTAACCAAGGTGTGTAAGAAACCGTAGCACCAATACTTTTATCGATAAATGTTAATTTCGCAGTATTCCAAAAGATTGAGTTGGCATCTGGCGAAGAAGCTACACCTGCGTCACCCATTGCTGCTGCTCTTGAATCTGGAGAGATTGTTAGAAACGGAACAGATGGATTTAGGGGTCTTTTTTCTTGTGCCTGACTGGTCAAAGAATTTATTAAAGCTACACTTGCCAAAGCGGCTACTAATTTGCGTTTCATGTGAGATTTTTTAATATTCTACCCTACACGAAGGGTACTTATCGGTTCAGAATATATTTTAGTCTTTAGTTTTACAAGTTCAAATATAACTTATTTTCTTGATTACTTCCAAAAAACCATTTTGCCAGAAAATGATGAGGTGCTTTTTTCGGAGACAGAATCAACAGAAATACGGTAGAAATATATGCCAGTTTTCCAGTTTTTAGGTTCAATTTTCATGCCAAGGTTCAGAGATTTATCACATAGATAACAAGTCTCAGTTTGCTCAAAAACTTGCTTTCCAGTACCATCAAAAATGGTTAATGTGAATGTTAAATCTTGATTTTCAGCATTATGTTCGATATAGAAACTGGTACTGCTTTCAACAGGATTTGGATAGTTGTACGCCCTTAAAATCTTTAATTGTTCATCTCCTACTACAAACTTTAACGCTTCTTCGGCTGAATTATTATAGGTGTCCCAAACTTTTAATCTAACGGTATATTGCCCCGCTGGTAATTTTCCAAAGTTATATTTTATTACTCCTTTAGTATAGTCATCCTTATTCGTAAAGTATTGATTTGCAATGATTTGCAATGTATCATTTAACACAAGAATCATCTCATGACCTACACCCGCTTGCGAAATATTAATCCCATTTTCATCCGAAATTTTGGCTTCGAGAATGTTATTTTTATCTATTGAAAGCTCTATTTCGGGAGCTTTCATATCGCCCAAAATATTCGTTTCGCTGCTGCCAATCATCAATTCATTATAACTTCCCGAAGCATCAAGTGTGCTATCAGCCGAAATTGCATAAAAATTTACCCGCCCAGCACCGACCTGGTAATTAATGTCTTTAGGAACTACGAAGTTTACTTTAAATGCTCCATTTTTCACTTCAACCAAGCCTTCAAAAATCTGAATTCGGTAAGTTTTATAGCGAAATTTCTCAGTTTTTTGTCCAAGAGTAGTTACCTCAGAAGGCTTATCAAAAACAGAGACGAGAATTTTTCCATTAAAGTTGTTTTTCCTTAAACCATCGGCCGAATTAATGATTTCCCCCTCTAAACTTACTTTCGATAGAGCCTTGATGATTTGCTTTTCAGGAGTATTACCATTGATTTTGCTCAAAACAACTTTATCCGTTGGATAAGCAAGCTGCATGGAAGGATCGCCTAAGAGAGAAAAATTTCGATTGAAAACACCACTCAAAGAGTTATTCTTGGTGATTCTGAAAATATCTCCCAGTCGCAGATTTGGATTGGTGTTTTTTTGTGCAAATGCCTGATAGAAAGCATTATTTAATAAAAAATTGGTGTTTGAATAAACTGGTCGAGTAGTAGTGAGTAAGCCAATAGCTGCTCCTCTTGGACTCAACATTGCCATTTCAGCACCCGAAACGTTACCAGGGTCATCAAAACGCCCAAACGAACAAGTGGCTGTGAGAAACAATGGCATATTATTTAAATTTCGCCAAGACTGAATTTGGTCACGTGTCAGTACCTTCTCTTCTGTCCAGCCATCAGTGCCACCGTGTCCACTATAATTAATTATCAACGCCCCTTCATTGACGCTTTTATTCAAAGCTTTGTTCACTTCGGGCGAAATTGCTCCGTTGGCCGTAGCAATTTGCGGGAAAGCATCTAAATATATTTTATTGATAATTAGGTCTTTGGTCGTCTTTAAGGTTACTTCCGAAATATCATCAGCATCTTGTTGGTGAATATTAAAATCACCATCATCAGCCACAAAGCTAATTTTCCGTCGCCAACTGCCTGCTGTTCGTTGTGTTCGGGCATAATAAATGAGCTTATCAACCACATTTTTTGCTTCTTCTATACTCTTCACGGGCAAACGACCAACGCCGATTTCCATGGAATGATTTCCTGCATTGTTTTCCTGCCACTCGCCTTCGTTATCTTCAAAAAATCCAAAATAATCGTCTGATGCGTAGCTGTTTACAGGGTTCAAAGATTCTCGACTTTCATAAGTTGGAATTTGTAATTTTGTATCAATTGAAGCGTATTGTATAATATTTTTATAATCAAAACTGGCATCGGCAAATAGTAGAACGTACTTTAATTTTGTTGGATTTTTTTGCCATAAAAAACGCCCAAAATCTCTGATAGCGGTAGGGTCTGGGCTGCCAGATGAAAACTCATTATAAACTTCGTTAATGTCAACAACAGTAACTGTTAAACCATCATTTGTTCGGCGAAATGCTGCCAAACGCTCAGCTTGCTCATGCCAGTTTTTGATAGTAAGTATCAGTAAATCAGGTGTTTGTGTTTGTTGGAGATTCTGATTGTTTACTTTCTGAATAGAGTTTGGTTCGAGTAGATTATTAGTTGAAAATAGTACAAAAGTTTTGAGTTTGCTCTGAGTTTCTGTACTAAAATTGGCTTCTGAATTGTTTATTCGGAAAGGAATGTTTTCGGGTAAAAGAGGATTCGTTACATCCCAAATTTTGTGTGTATTGCCGGCTTGACTAATGAGGAAGTTAGAAGTTTTATTTCCGAGACTTTCAATCGAACGAACGAGCGTTTGCTGCTCATAAAATTGTAATTTTCGTTGGGTTTGTACCTCAAAATAATTTAAATATGCTACCGACGAATTTTGGTTATTTTTATTGAAACTAAAAGTAAGTTTTTGCGTACTTTTTCCGTTGGAAATAGCTGTAAAAGTCTGAATACTTTCGTTGCCCTTGATGTCATAAGTACCTGTGCCGATGGCTCGGAGGCTTTGCTCACCGATGAGAGAGTCGGCATTGAGTTTTAGGCTGACTTTTGTTGCAGTGAATGATGCCCCCAAAATGGCGGAAGTGAGTTTAATACTTGAGTTTGGAATGATTCCTTCGGTCTTTAAATCAAAACTTATATCTGGACTTACGCCAAACGATTCACCGTACCATTCACGCCCCGAACCGCCCAAATCTCGCCCGCCCAAACTCACGACATTCTTTTGGTCGATTTCGTGGAAAGTAAAATCATCAAAACTTTTGATGTTGTTGGTTGAACTCACCAAAGTTTGATTTTTAATGCGTAAACCTTTAGTATCGGAGATATTTAGAAAAACAAAAGTGGTGTCTGAATACGGATTGTTTTGGTGAGTAAACTGTTGATTATTAGTGTTATATAGTACTCGGTGTGGACTTTCTGTATAAAAAATTATATAATCAGTGGCATCGAATTTCCCATCGTTTTCGCCCACGATTTCAATGAAGTTTTCGGTTAAATCTTTTGCCCGAAGAGCGTTGTTTGCTTGCGGTAAAACTCCGCCACCGTTTCCAAAAATTCTGATGTTTTGAGGATTTAGCTTAGTAACATCAATGCCTGCATCTTTCAGAAATGTAGCATTAATTTTATGCAAACCTGTGCGAGTTGTGGCAATTTTATACCATTCACCAGTGGCTAAAACTGATGATTGGGCGTAAGAAAAAACAGAAAAGAGTAGTGAATAGGTGATGCTCAAAAATAGCATAATCATTTTTCCCGTTCCCCGAGCGAAGTCGAGGGGCGGGGAAAATGGCTGTATTTTTATATTTTTTAACATTTTGTTCATTGAAAACTCACAATGGATTGACAAGTGCTGATGCCAAAATTGTATATCGGCGTTTCGATTGTTTCTCCAAACACAATACTCTCGTTCGGCGTTTCTCGATTTTCTGGAAAACAGTCCCACGAAACTCAAACCATTGATTATCAGTCAATTCTGATAGAGAAACGCCAACTTGTTCGCCAGCATCAAAACTTCTCAAAGCCTCGGCCAGAGGTGCATAGCTTATCGAAGAAGCCGCTGGATTTTGCATATAAGCACTTAACGGTAAAAGTAGGTTTTTGGGCAAATGCTCTTCGCTGAGCAAAGGCTGCATTAAATCTTGAAAACTTCTTTTCCATTCTTTCCCGTGGGGTTCTATTCGTTTTCTGCCTTTATTGAGCCAAGCTCGTTGATGTGCAATTTCGTGAATGTATGTTACCAAAAAAGCATACTGATTTAAGTCGTGATTGATAGTAATTTTGTGCTGACCGTCACGAAAAATATAATTTCCAAAACAACTGCTTCGGGTGCGTGAAATCTTAAACGAAAAGGGTTGTTCTTTCCACAATTCAAAGCAATACATGACCGTAGTTGCAGGAAGATGTTTGAGTAAAATTTCTCCCATCTTCTTGGCTGTTATTGCATCGGGTTTGTTTATTGTGGGCAAAGTCGGATTTTTATCCACAACTTTATTCACTTTTTTAAATAATTGTTGAAACATGTTTTAATAGTCCACGGTCGATAGTCCATAGTGAGACAAAGTTTTACCTGTATGGGCATCTTTTGTCTCATTTCTTTTGTCTGAATACTTAATTTCCCATAAAACTCTGTAAAATAATCACCGCACTGATTTTGTCGATATTTCCCTTTATTTGTCGGTCTTTTTTCTTCATTCCGCCTGCAATCATGGTTTGCATGGCCATTTTTGAAGTAAAACGTTCATCGTGCAGATGTATGGGTGTTTCGGGGAAAATATTTTTTAACTCTATCACAAATCGCTCTACGTAGGCCGTTCCGTCGGTGGCTGTGCCATCCAAATTTTTCGGCATTCCTACAACAAAAGCCTCAACGACTTCGGTTTGGGTGTATTTCTTTAAATATTCCAACAATTTATCGGTCGGAACGGTTTCGAGTGCCGAAGCGATAATTTTTGATGGGTCAGTTACGGCCAAACCTGTTCGTTTAGCACCGTAGTCAATAGCGAGTATTCTGGGCATAAAATTTCATGAATGTAAGTAATATTGTCTGTGAGGACTCAGACAACGGCAGGTTAAAATAAAACTGTTGACTAACTACAGTTTCTTCGCTTCTTCCCAAAAAATATCCATTTCGGCAAGGGTCATATCTTTCAGATTTTTGTTGGCTTCTTTGGCTTTTTCTTCCAAATACTGAAAACGCTTGATAAACTTCTTGTTGGTGCGTTCGAGGGCCGTTTCGGGGTTAATGTCTATGAAACGAGCGTAATTGACCAACGAGAAAAGCAAATCACCAAATTCACCTTCGGCTTTTTCTTTGTCAATAGCTTGATCGGTTTCTACATCAAACATCTCTTTAAATTCACCCATTTCTTCCTCGACTTTTGCCCAAACTTGGCTTTTTTCTTCCCAGTCGAAACCCACACCACGAGCCTTTTCTTGAATACGCATTGATTTTACCAAAGCTGGTAAAGAACCTGGCACGCCACTCAAAACCGATTTATTCCCTTCTTTTAGCTTCAATTGTTCCCAGTTTCGTTTTACATCTTCTTCGTTTTCTACTTTCACATCGCCATAAATATGTGGGTGACGAGAAACCAATTTATCGCAAATGCCATGAAGCACGTCGGCCACATCAAAATCGCCAGTTTCGGAAGCAATTTTTGAGTAAAATACCAAATGAAGCATTATATCACCCAATTCTTTCTTGATTTCTGGTAAATCTTTCTCCAAAATAGCGTCTGAAAGTTCGTAAGTTTCTTCAATCGTCAAATGGCGAAGCGTGTCCATTGTTTGCTTTTTATCCCACGGACATTGTTCACGGAGTTCGTCCATGATGGTCAGCAGTCTGTCAAATGCCATGAGTTTCTCCATTCGTTGCGGAGGAAATATAGGGGGAAGTTTGTTGCTCATACGTTAATGAGTGAATGTTTGATTGAGTGAATGATAGAATAGGTTTATGCTATCATTCTACAAAGTTCGTCAATAAAAAAAGAAAAAGCCACCTGTTTTCGCAGATGGCAACTATATTTTGTAGTACAGATTTGTAATCTGTCATCTTAGCTTTTCCATTTAATGGCACAACCAACGGCTTTTGTGCTTGTCGTTACCACAGGTTTTCCTACTAAAAGGTTATTTACTGCATCTTCAACGTAACGTTTTGTTACACCCGAAGGGTCTTGGGCGTTATCGTCGATGGCTCCAATATAACTCACGATTATCTTTCCACCTTCTTTCTTTAAAACATACGCTTGCGGTGTACGCATCGCACCAAATGCCTTAGAAACTACCTGCGTGTCATCGGTCAAATACGGAAATGGATAGCCTTTTTCTTTAGCACGTACTTGCATATTAGCAAATGAATCTTCTTCATAAGCGTCGGGGTCGTTAGGATTAATTGTAATCACTGGAAAACCCTGCGAAGCATATTTACGGTCAAGAGCAATCACTCGGTCTTCGTAAGACTTCGAGAATGGGCAGTGGTTTGAGGAAAAAACAATGATAAAACCCTTTGCTGATTTGAAATCAGCCAACGACATCATCTTTCCATCAATATTTTTGAGTTTAAAATCCGATACAGCATCGCCTAAAGCGTAGCCAGTGGGTGCTGGTGCCGTAATTTCTGACAAATCTGTCAATGGCGTAGCCATAGCCATTTGCGTTGCCCCGAAAATGCTGCTCAAAAACACTACTCCGAAGATTAAAAACTGCTTTTTCATTTGCTTAAATATTAAAAAAATGTGTGTTGATCACTAACGTTAATAAAACAAAAGTATTTCAAAAAAAGTGCCGAATTTTATCGCTAAGGCTCTGATAGTCAAAAGATTGTTCGTAAAACTCCTGCCGAGTGCCGTTGCTTATCAGGGTGGCAGGAATCGCCCCCGACCATTGCGGACTTACTTTATCAATCCAGCTGTTATAATCGGGTTCGTCAATCAAATATACTTTCGATTTTATCTGATGTTCGGTCACAAATGTTTCTACTGTTGCTAAGTCTCGTTTGAAATCAAGACTAATGAAAATCACAGAAACGTTGTTCGGACGAAAGTTATCGGCTAAAGCCTCAAAAACGGGCATTTCGCTCACACAAGGCTTACACCAAGATGCCCAAAAATTTATCACACTAATTGCATTATCTTTTTTTATCAGTTGCTCTAAGTCCGTAAACTTAATGACTTCAATATTATTTTGAGCAAAAGAACCATAAAACGTTGATAAAAGTGCGAATAAAAGGTATATTCTGAATATTTTCACAATTCTTTGCTTGAAGTAGTTCGTAAATTTATTTTAAAATCCGTAATTCGCAATCTTAAACTTTGATTAATGTGATTTTGTGGTGGAAATTTGTATAGCACATGTTTATTAACGATTACAAAGTGGCACAAATACTCAATCCAAAATCTTTTAAAGCGTGCTAAATAATGGCAAAACATATTCTTTTGATGGATGGCCCCGATGCCAAAGGTTTGATTTTTCATGTAACAAGTGTATTGTATCGCAACGAGTGTAATATTATTTCGCAAGATGAATATGTAAGTCCTGCCACCGATAAGGTTGAAAGTCAGTTTTTTATGCGAACCGAGTTTGAGTCGCCCGAAAAACTCGACCCACAAAAGGTTTTGAAAGATTTGCAGGAAACGATTGCTACGCCCGAAATTAATTTACGGATAAGCCCTAAAAAGAAAAAAGATGTAGTGGTTTTAGCTACTAAAGAGCATCACTGCCTTTCGGATTTATTGATACGCTACAATTTTGACGAACTCGATGCCAATATTTTGGCCGTTGTGAGTAATTATAATACGCTTCAACCTTTTGTGAGTAAATTCGGCATACCGTTTCATTACATCACGCACGAACACAAAACTCGTGAAGAACACGAAGAAGCAATTTTAAGAACGTTGGAGATTTACAAACCAGAATATTTGGTTTTGGCAAAATACATGAGAATTCTCTCACCTGAATTTGTATCGCACTACCCAAATAAGATTGTCAATATTCACCACTCATTTTTACCAGCTTTCATTGGAGCAAATCCGTATCGACAGGCTTATGAGCGAGGTGTGAAAATCATTGGAGCAACAGCTCATTTTGTGAATAATAATCTTGACGAAGGGCCAATTATCGCTCAAAACGTAAAAGACGTTGATCATAGCTACGCTGCAACCGATATGGCTCGAGAAGGAAAAGAAGTAGAAAAATCGGTGCTTACGCAGGCTCTAAAACTTGTTTTCAATGACCGAGTATTTATTTTCGGAAATCGAACGGTGATATTATAAAAAAGTAGAACGCTGATTTTATGATTCTTATGGTTATTGTATGATTTTTTATCATAAATAATCATAAAAATTCGCCAGATCAGCGTTCTAACTTTATTATTTCTTCACAATCACAAACTCTACACGTCGGTTCTGGGCTTTGCCTTCTTCGGTGTCATTGCTTGCTATTGGGCGGGTTTCACCAAAACCAACACTCGTAACTCTATTAGCAGGAAGTTTCTTCGATAACAAATACGTACGAACCGATTCGGCACGGTCTTGCGAGAGTTTTAAGTTACTTTCATTTGAGCCTACATTATCGGTGTGACCTTGAATCTCAATCGTCAGATTTACATTCGATTTCAAGGTTTCAGCAATACGGTCTAACTCAGGGAATGACTCCGAACGTAGCGTAGCTTTGGCATATTCAAAGAAAATATTGTTGAGCGGCACTTTTTCACCTTCTTTGATGGCTACCAATTTGAGATCATCGCCATTGATTTCCTTAAACTCTTTTACTTCCGTAAGGTCAATGTTTTTGCCAATCGCAATAAAATCTTTGGCTATGGCGTGGTAAGAATATTTCTTTCCGTAAGGCAATACAATTTTATATTCGCCAGTGGCTGGATTGGTGTAGGCTTCACCGAGTTCTTCGCCATCGGCTAAGTCTTGATAAACAATCTTTGCTTCAATCGGGCGACCAGTTTTTTGGTCAACAACTCGGCCACTAATCATTACAACTGGCGTTGGGTCAGTTGTGCCAGTATTTACAGGGCTTTTTCCTTCGGTCAAACTTCTTTGTTCTTCGATTCTGCTGTTTGAAGTTTGTACGCCCGCTACAGTTGGCTCAACTTTCTTTTCTTCACGCAGTTTGAAACGCACTAAATCACCTTTACCGACAGAGTTTTTCTTGGTGCTCATATACGCATATTCGCCCGAAGCCGAAATAGTGTATGAAAGTTCGTTGGCATCGCTGTTTACTTTCTCGCCCATGTTGATTGGCTTTGACCATTTTCTCCAACTTCTATCTAATCGTTTCGACACCCAAATATCAGTTCCGCCTAAGCCACCTTTGCGGTCGGTTGCAAAATAAAGTGTATAATTATCCGATGCCAAAAATGGTGTAGTTTCGGTATCTCCAGTATTAATATTATCGCCGAGACTTTCGGGTTTTGTCCATTTGCCATCTTTCCCCAGAAAGCTCACATACAAATCATCTTGTTTGCTGTTTTTCTTTTCGCTGAAAGCCAAAATCAGTGTTTTTCCATCATTTGATAAGCAAGCCGTCAGAAATTGACCTTTACACATATCATCAAATTTCGGAATAATTACTTTTTGTGGCTCACTCCAACCTGTTTTTGTTTTCTTACACGTCGAAAGTCCAGCTTCGTTTTCACGGCGACCACCATTATAAACCCCCGAAATCAGAATCGTATTTCCATCAGGAGTAATACTAAAAAGGTCGTTATATTGGTCTTTATTGATGCTATTGGGCATTCTTCGGGCAATAGTCCAAGAACCATCTCTATTTTCAGAATACCATACATCTTGACTTCCCTTTGCACCGTAATTATTCGATGGATGACTCACTCGTACAAAATATAAAGTTTTGTTATCGGGCGAAATCACTGGATTTAGTTCATTAAATTCGGTATTAAGTGCTGAACCGAGTTGCTCCATTGATTGAGCAAAAAGTCTTCCGTTTTCAGAAAATGGAGAGAAATATAAATAAGAGGATAGTAAGAATAGGATAGCCTTACGCATAAAATCTATTTTATTTTTAAGAATAATCATACAAGTCGCTTTGCAAATAACGCAATCTCCGAGCCAAAATGTATTAATTCTTAAAAAAATCATTCTAAAATCCGTAGTTTTGTACCCAAATGAAAACAGGAGGCTTTGCTGGGCGACACTCGCTCTAAGCGAAGTCTTCCATGAAAAATATTTTAAACTCGTGCAAGCAAACCAAATTTTTGATGCCTTCGCCCAACTCAGAGTATTGATTGTGGGCGATGTGATGATAGATTCGTATATTTTCGGAAAAGTTGAGCGTATTTCGCCCGAAGCTCCGATTCCTGTTGTAAATGTGAAACGTAAAGAAATTCGTCTGGGTGGAGCAGGAAATGTGGCAATGAATATCAAATCATTGGGCGGAACGGCTATTTTATGCACCGTTGTAGGAAATGATTCCGATGCAAATGATTTAGTTAAATTATTGACAGATAATGATTTACCAACTGAAGGTATCATCAGAAGCAACGACCGTATTACGACCGTGAAGCAACGTGTTTTGGCAGGTTCGCAGCATGTTGTGAGGATTGACTCAGAAATGGACGGTCTTATCAATGCCGATGAGCGTTCGCAACTCATAGAGAAAGCAAAAATTTTGGCTGAATCGTGTGATGTGATTATCTTTGAAGATTACGATAAAGGTGCTTTAGATGCAGAAAGTATTCAGGCAATTGTAAGTTTTGCTAAAGAAAAAGGTATTCCAACAATCGTTGACCCTAAGAAGCGAAATTTCTTGCACTATCAAGGAACTGATATTTTTAAGCCAAACCTTAAAGAGTTAAAAGAAGGTTTAAAAATTGATTTTGATGCCAAAAATTTGGACGAAATCAGAGCAGCGGTGGCATCGGCCAAACAGACTTTGGGAGTGAACGGTTTATTTTTGACATTATCTGAAAATGGTGTTTTTATAGATTTTGCTAACGAAACGCACCATATTGCAGCACATTTACGTAGTATTACCGATGTTTCGGGAGCTGGCGACACGGTAGTGAGTATTGCGGCAATGTGTTTGGCTCTAAAACTTTCGCCAAAAGCAATTGCCGAAATGTCAAACTTAGGAGGCGGACTTGTGTGTGAGTATGTGGGTGTAGTACCAATCGAAAAGGAAAAATTAAAGGCAGAGTATCAGAAACATTTGTAGCAAAAAAAAGCACCCGACATTTTTTTCTCTCAGAAATAATGTGTGGTGCTAAAAATTCAGAATGTCGGCAAATTGGCGGCTTTTATGGCTACAATTCATTGTGACTGAATTATTTTGTGGCTGGCTTGAATGGTATTGTTAGTTTTCCTTTTTTGTTTAAAGAATAAACTACAACTCCAACAGCAACAGCGGCTAATCCGAATAATACTCCTTTCTTCATTGTCGTATTTGTTTAAAGTGTGTCTTTTTTTGGTGTTTTTGAACAACTAAATAACGGAAAAAACTTAATATTTGTTGCAACAAACGCTTAAAAATTACTTAAAAATTTATTTTACGGTAAATATTATCGTTTGATACCTTACCCAACAACAAAATTAGGGAAAATACAGGAATAATTATATCAAATTATTTTCTTAAAAAGAAAAAATATAATTATTCATATAAATATTATCTAACGGATAATTTTTAAATAAAAATTCGCCTTTAAGTCTATTTTAAGATAAGAATAGTTTTTTACATTTTAACTCTATCAAATTTTGAGCCAAAACATTGGATTAGTGATGCGTTCGACGGGTTCTTGGTACGATGTTCGTTCCAATGAAGGGACTATTATGCAGTGTCGGCTAAAAGGGAAGTTCAAAATCAAGGGTTTCAAAGTAACTAACCCTATTGCCGTTGGCGATAAAGTTGTTTACGAAATGGAAGACGAAAACCGCAATGCGGGCATCATCAGTGATATTCTTCCTCGTGAAAATTACATCATTCGTCAGTCGGTGCATAAAACTGCTCACGGTCATTTATTGGCGACCAATCTCGACCAAGCAGTGCTAATTGCTACGCTCGATTTTCCTCGTACATCACTCGGTTTTATCGACCGTTTTTTGGTAGCTGCCGAATCGTTTCGTATTCCTACGGTGCTGGTTTTCAATAAGCTTGATTTACTAAGCGAAGAACAAGTTTCTTATCAACATGAGCTGACCGAACTCTACGAAAGTCTCAATTATAAATGTATCTTTACATCGGCTATTGACGGCACAGGTGTTGATGAGTTTGCTGATATTCTGAAAGGAAAAGTTTCGCTACTTTCGGGGCATTCGGGCGTGGGGAAATCTACTTTGGTCAATGCTATTGCTCCCGATTTAGATTTACGTACTTCTGAGGTTTCTACATTTGCCAATAAAGGCGTTCATACCACAACTTTTGCCGAAATGTTTGAAATTGCCCCCGAAACATTCATCATTGATTCACCTGGAATCAAGGAATTGGGGCTTGCCGATATGGAAAAAGAAGAAATTGGGCATTATTTTCCCGAAATTTTAGAGATAATGGGCGAATGCCGTTTTCATAATTGTATGCACCTCGACGAACCAAATTGTGCCGTAAAAGAAGCTGTCATGGAAGAACGAATTGCTCAAAGTCGCTATTTTAGTTATTTGAGCATGATGGAAGGTGGTGATAATAGGAAATAGAGCAAAAGCCACAGTTTTCGGTCAAATACTCAACACAAACAAAATGAAGTCTATTGAATAAAAAAACTTTGAACTATTGACCGTTGACCAAAACTACCCTTTTATCCTCAAAATCAGTCGTTTCGCACAAATATCATTTTATCACAGAAGCTATTTTTCTTTTCTTTGTCGTATATACATCAGAAAAGAATTCCTGCATTATCAAAGTCATTTATTGAGATTAGAAAAGTGTTTTTCAGGAAACTTAAAAAATCAATCTTGGTATTCTGACAAATCGTTTTAATCTTGGTGTAAAAATCGTAATTTTGCCCGACTATAATTAAAAGTCTATGGAAGAAGAAGAAGACATTGTAGAAGTAGAAGCTCGGTATTCGGAGAAAGAAAAATACGCCGTTTTTGATAAAGAGTTTATGCCACACATAGACTCCATGTATAACTTTGCCTTTCGCCTAACTAATGATGAAGATGATGCCAATGATTTGGTGCAAGATACATATCTGAAAGCATTCCGTTTTATCAATTCATTTGAGCGAGGAACTAATGCAAAAGCATGGTTGTTCAGAATTTTGAAAAACAGCTTTATCAACGATTATCGTAAGAAAAGCAAAGAACCATCGAAGGTAGATTACCAAGACGTTGAGACAACCTATAATTCGACAGAAGATGCCGAAAT
>NZ_LXHX01000094.1:0-31561 GCF_001649495.1 Emticicia sp. MM
CAAGACGTTGAGACAACCTATAATTCGACAGAAGATGCCGAAATGGATGCCACAACTGACTTGCGTACGGAGACCGTGCAAGATATGATTGGCGATGAAGTTGCCAATGCCTTAAACAGCTTGCCCGTTGATTTCAGGACCGTAATTATTTTATGCGATATTGAAGGATTTACGTACGAAGAAATGGCCAAAATCTTGGATATTCCTATTGGAACAGTTCGTTCGAGATTACACCGTGCAAGAAATCTTTTGAAAGAGAAACTAAAAGGATATGCCTCTTCGATGGGGTATAAAACCGAAGAAATTGAGAGCGAAGAAGAAGATTTTTAATAGATAAAACAACACAAGTGAACAAATTTTGAAAGATTGCTGTTGTCCATTTGTTCAAACGCACGATAAAGCGAGTTATTCGACCGAATATTTTTTGTTTGAATAAGCAAGTTTCGAGAGAAAATACTTTATAAACTAAAGTAGACAAAATAAAATTACTGTTCCTATAATTATTAAATCAATGAAGTATCAGTGTGAAAATCATCAGAAGTGCATGAAAATGATACAGGCCGTTCTTGACGGGTCTGCATCGCCTGAGGAAGTAGAACACTTCAAACAAAACATGGATGCTTGTATGCCCTGTATTGAAACATACAAGTTGGAGAAAAGCGTGAAGGAAGCGATGCAGTCGAAAGTAGAAAAAAAGTGCTGTCCACAGTCGATAGTCATTGATATTAGAGCAAAAATCGGTTTAGCACTCTTATTGCTGGGGTTTATATTTATCGAAGTAAAACTCTATCATATCTTATTTAGTTGTTAATTTGAATAGTCGAAGGTCGATAGACCACAGTCGATAGTTTTTTTAAACAGTAATTAAGTACTACATTTGTAAAAATATTTGACCATCAAATGAATAGTTTGATGGTTTTTTTATAATTTTTGGTCATAATCCTCAGTCATGCCGACTTTCTTTCTGCTGTAAACTGTTGTCTATTGACCATCGAATAATCTCCCATGAAAGGTAAAGCAATTATATTTTGTGCCCCATCTGGCTCGGGCAAAACCACCATTGTCAAACATCTACTTGGCAAATATTCTAATCTCGGATTTTCGATTTCAGCTTGCACACGTGACAAACGTGGACGTAACGAAGAAAATGGCAAAGATTATTATTTTCTCGATATTCATGATTTCAAAGAAAGAATCGACCGTGATGAATTCGTAGAATGGCAAGAAGTTTATCCAGGAGCTTATTACGGAACGCTAAAAACTGAAATCGAAAGACTTTGGGATGAAGGTAAAAATGTGATTTTTGATGTCGATGTAAAAGGCGGAATGAACCTAAAAAAGTATTTTGGCGATGCTGCTTTGGCAATTTATGTGAAAGTGCCTTCGATGGAAGAATTGGAGCGACGTCTGCGTTCGAGAGGAACTGACGATGAAGATAGTATTTCACGCCGAATTTATAAAATGAAGTTTGAAATGGAGTTTCAGAATAAATTTGATGTGATTTTGCTGAATGACGACATCGAACATTCATGGCAAAAAGCAGAAGAATTGTACGAGAAATTTACCCAAGACGAATTAGTGATTACCCAAAAACCATTGGAACTGTGAAAATAGGTTTGTTTTTTGGTTCGTTCAACCCCATTCACGTTGGTCATTTGATTATTGCCAATACAATGGCGAATTGCACTGATTTGGAGCAAGTTTGGTTTATTGTTTCGCCACAAAATCCATTCAAGAAAAATAAAAGTTTGCTGCACGAGTTCGACCGACTGACGATGGTAGAAAAAGCGATTTCGGATAATTATAAGTTAAAAGCCAGCGACATAGAGTTTTCAATGCCGAAGCCAAGTTATACGATTGATACGCTAACGAAACTATCCGAACGTCACCCAAATCATGAGTTTAAGCTAATTATGGGTGAGGATAATTTAGTGCAATTTGAAAACTGGAAAAACTACGATAAAATTCTTGAATATTACGAACTTTACGTTTATCCAAGACCAAATACGGCCGAGCATAATTTTAAAACTCACCCCAAAGTAAAGTTTGTAGAAGCCCCATTACTTGATATTTCGGCAACATTTATCAGAAATTCAATAAAGGCAGGAAAACCTATTCGCTATATGGTCTCCGATGAAGTTGATGAATATATTCGTTGGAAGAAGTTTTATTTGTAAAAAGAAAATGTGGCACACCCCAATAGGTATGCCACATTTATTTATAGCATTTACTGTATTCTTTATAAGTTTCTTTTCTTGATTTCTTCTTCAAATTCTTTTCGGTCTTTTTTACTCGTAAAATAGAGAAGTACAAGAAAAAAAAGAGGAAAAAGAAATGGTGTACCATGGAATTTCCCTTGCCCATCCGTTGCGGCATCAGCTCCGATATAATATCCAAAAGAAAAGCATAGTAATATAAATAAAAGAATGAATAAGGCTACAAATAAATTGAAACCCATTTTATTCTTACGTTGCTTCTCAAGAAGCCGTTCATCGGTGAATGATGCGTATTTATTATTTTCCATAAAGATAAATAGGGCATAGTTGGAAAAGTTTTATTTATGCCATGTTCGGTCAAACGCAAATATATCCTCTTTTTAGGCGAATAGGGTGCGGACGTCGCTCGCCCCACAATCTTATTTACTAATCTGTCCAGCCAATACCTCAATTCCTTCGTTAAAACTAACTGGTTCATAACCAAGCACTTCACGAGACTTTGAAAGGTCAAAACCTGTTCTTGGTGGGCGTTTGGCTGGTTGCGAGAATGTGGTAGAATCGGCTTGCGAAATCAAAGACTTATCCAATTTGAAGTAATCGGCGGTCATGATTGCCATTTCGTAAGGAGTCAAGAAATCTTTACCCGAAATATTAAAAATGCCTTCAGCTTCTTGTTCGGCAATCAAGGCACAACCTTTCGCTAAATCTTCGGCCAAGGTAGGTGTTCGCCATTGGTCAGTTACGACCTTGATGTTTTTTCCATCTTCCAATGACTTTTTCACCCACAAAATAATATTTGTGCGACTCATATCGTGAGCAATACCATAAACCAAAACTGTGCGAGCAATTCCCCAACGGATATTACTATTCGTAACCAGTTTTTCGGCGGCGTATTTACTCCAACCGTAAAAACTTATCGGGTTTGCTTCGGCATCCTCTTTGTAAGGGCCAGATTTTCCATCAAAAATGAAATCGGTTGAAACGTGGAGCAAGAAACAGTCAATTCTTGAGCAAGCCTCAATTAAATATTCGACCGAACTTACATTCTGAGCCCAACAGGCATGTTTTTCGCTCTCACATTGGTCAACATTGGTCATGGCAGCGGTATGAATAATCACGTTTGGCTTAACGTTCCCCACAACTTCTTGCACTTGTTCTCGGCTTGTGATATCCATTGATAGGTATTCGTAGCCTTCAGAAAACGGCAAACGATTTTCGCCACGAGCAGTGGCAACGACTTGAAGGTCTTTTATATTTAGCAGTAATTCAACGAGTTTTTGACCAAGTAAACCGTTTGAGCCTGTAATTAAAATTTTTTTCATTTTATATTTTTTTAAAACTCTCCACAACTTGAGAGAAGCCTAAATGGAATTATCGAAAGTTAATACTTATATCCGAATTTCTTAGTAATCTTCTTTTTACGCATTTTTTTGACCGTCATGCTCATTTTTATGTCTTCTTTTGGGCGGTCGGCTGAATCTCTTGGTTGTTTGGCAATTGTATCAATCAAATCAAGGTTATCAATGGCTTCGCCGAAAACAGTATATCCATTGTCAAGTCGAGGTGTTCCGCCCAAAATCATGTACTCGGCACGTTGCTGAGTTGTATAATTCATGCCATTGCGTTGTGCAACTTGCGTAATTTCTTCATCAGTCATTTTTTTGCCTTGCACAATATAAAACTGACATGCACTTGATTTTTTTTCGGGATTATTATCACGAGCGGCCGCTAAAGCACCTTTTTTATGGACACGATTAGACTTAAATTCAAACGGAATACGTTCCATATTTCCGCCACCACCACCGAGACGTTGATTAGGTTTAGCTGTTTTAGATTCTGGGTCGCCACCTTGAATCATAAAACCATCAATGATGCGGTGAAAGAGAAGGCTATCGTAGAATTTTTGCTCAACTAACTTTATAAAATTGGCTTTGTGAAGTGGAGTGTCATCAAACAACACTAAATGTGTTGTACCATATTTGGTCTTTAAAGTAACTAAATAATCTTTTTTTGATTTCTTCTGAGCGAACGAAATAGTGCTGATTAGCAGTAAAGTATAAATAAAAAAGTGCTTCTTCATGCAGATAAAGGCTATGGATAAAGCACAAAAATACAATAAATATTTAAAGAGACTTCTGCGAACGAAAATCTTTTGATTGTACGGTAAAATTAGTAGTGTTTAAACCAATACTAAATTAGAAGCGACGAATGCCATGAATTCGTCGCTCTTTAATATTTCTTTGAACCAAAATGTATAATTCTGTGGGTTTTTCGATACATCGTCGAGCAATTCATCGACCGTAACCCATTTATAATCAGCTACTTCTTCGGGGTTTACAACGAATGATTCATTGTATGTTCCAACAAAAACATTATCGATTTCATTTTCAACTAAACCATTTTCAAATTCGGCACGGTACTGAAATTTATAAAGAAACTCTAAATCTGTATCAAATCCCATTTCTTCACCCAAACGGCGATGAGCAGCCGCACTGATTTCTTCGTTGGCGTTAGGATGTCCACAACAAGTGTTCGTCCATAAGTCGCCTGAATGGTATTTGTGCGAAGTTCGCTGATGAATCAACAACTCATTATTTTCATTGAATACCAAAATTGAGAAAGCACGGTGAAGCAAGCCTTGTTGGTGTACCCAAAGCTTTTCGCCCGTTCCGATTTCTACGTCTTGTTCGTTTACTACAATGATTTCAGTCATAAGCACCCCAAAAATGAATTGTTTACTTCTATAACTGCTCCAAAAACAAAATTGTTTTATTCGGCAGCTAATTTATCGACCAAACGATTGAAATCACTTACGAAATCATCGTAATATTGGCCTGTTCCTGGACCAGAAAATCCTGTGTGAATTTCACGCACTTGCCCTTTTTTATCAATGAAAATCGTAGTCGGAAAGCCCAAAACGTGGTTGAGCATTGGAAGCGTTTTTGAAGCTTCGGCTTTATCGTTTGTTCCTGCCAGAAGCACTTCGTATTCAATGCCAAAGCGTTCTTTTAAGCGTTTTATTTTGGGGTAAGCAAAAGTAGGGTCTGTACTTTTTTCGTAGGCTAAACCTATAATTTCAACACCTTTTTGCTTGTTTTTAGCATACCACGGAGCTAAAAACTTGCTTTCATCCATACAATTCGGACACCATGACCCCATGATTTGAACCACTACCACTTTTCCTTTATAACGTTCGTCAGTCAACGAAACTTTCTTGCCTTGTTCGTTTGAGAATGAAAAATCAATCGTTTTGTAGCCATCTTTCAAGTAAGTTAATGTTTTTTCGTCGGGTAGTTTTGCATTATCGTCTTTTATGCCTTCCCAAGATTCAAAACCATTCAAACCCGACCAAAAGCTGCCGCCTGTAAGTTTTCCACCGTCAATTTTTGCTTTGAACAAAAATAAGTGTGTTCCATCAAAACATGAAAGTTTCAAGGAATCGCCGATGATATTGCCCGAAAGATAGCGATAATCGCCCGTTGTGGTTAAGAACGTTCCGCTTACTTCATTGCCTTTGGTCGAAAATAATCCAACCGAAACCGTAGAATCTTTTTTATCTTCTGAGCGAAAAAGTACGCTGTATTTTGGAGCTAAAAGTGTTTCTGGTTTATCGGTTTTGTCAGTAAAACGATAGGTTTTGCCAAATTCTGCCGTAAAATCTCCTTGTAAAAAACTAAAATCCGAACGCATTTTTTTCCAGTAACCAGTCATTTTTTCGTCTTCAACTTTTGCTACAATTTCAGCATCGAACAATTCGATTGGAATATGTAGTGAATCATTTTTGATGAATGATTGATCCATTTTTAGTTTTTCTTCACCGTTCAGAATCGTCACGGCGTAAGCATCGCCCTCTTTCTGAATATCAAAATTGAAAGGTAATTCACCGCCTTTTGTCGGAATCACCGCTCGCCAAATGCCTGTTTTGGGTTCTGTTGAACTCTTGCAAGAATTTAATATAATTGCTAAAAAAAGTATTTTTACCACAGAGTTAAAGGAGTTTAACCACAGAGTTTTACGGAGTTTTTTCATGAGTTAATTAAAAAGTTTGATTGCCGCCTGCCTTATGCTAACTTTGCAATTTATTTAAAATTCAGATAAATGGTTGAGGTTTTATCATTTCAAACAATCATTAAGCATTAATCATTCATCATTTACCATTAATTTATGTCAGTTTATCACACGCCCGTAATGCTCAAAGAATGTCTCGAAGGTCTGAATATCAAACCCGATGGCATTTACGTAGATGTCACTTTCGGTGGTGGCGGACATTCAAGAGCGATTTTGGAGCAACTTACAACGGGTAAACTTTATGCCTTCGACCAAGATGCCGATGCCAAAGAACAAGCCAAACTGATAGACAACAAAAACTTGATTTTTATCGAAGCTAACTTTCGTAATATCAAGCAATATTTACGTTTGTACGGCGTAAAAAAAGTAGATGGGATTTTGGCCGATTTAGGTATTTCGTCGCACCAAATTGACACACCCGAACGTGGCTTTTCGACTCGCTACGATGCCGAACTGGATATGCGAATGAATCAAAATTCACCCATTTCTGCCAAAAATATTGTCAATGAATATTCGATTGATGAATTACATAAGATTTTGGGAATGTATGGCGAAATAAAAAATGCTAAAACCGCTGCCCAAACGATTTATACGGCACGCCTCAACCGAAAAATCGAAACGATTAATGATTTGAAAGGAATTTTACAGAAACTTGCTCCTCGTGGCAAAGAAAATAAATATTTTGCCCAAGTTTTTCAGGCCTTACGTATCGTTGTGAATGAAGAAATGGCAGTTTTGGAAGATTTCTTGAAACAAACCCCCGAAGTACTTGCTCCCGAAGGTCGTTTGGTAGTGATGTCGTATCATTCGCTCGAAGACCGTTTGGTGAAAAACTTTATTCGTAGCGGAAAATTTAGCGGAGAAGTAGAAAAGGATATTTTCGGGAATGATAAAAAACCACTCGAATCGGTTACGAGAAAAGCCGTTGAAGCAACACCCGAAGAAGTTGAGCGAAATCCACGTGCCAGAAGTGCCAAACTCAGAATTGCCGAACCAATGCCCGTAAAATAAATTTTGTATAAAAATCGCTTTTATTTCCACCTAATTTATAAATTTGTCTTGCTATTGAGCAAAAGCTCAATCAACGTGCTTTAATAATAAACCTATAACTCATTACTGGAATGGCAACGAATACTTTTCGGGACCGTCCTGAGCCTGTTACTATGGCCGCTCCCAAGCCGCCCCGCAAAACAGGCATCTTTGACCGCCTCAACACTTGGCTTACCAATCGCTTAGAACTTGGTGATGAACTTCCTACCGAAACCCTCCGACGAATCATCTGGTTGGGAATTTTGGGTATTTTCTACATTTATGTGCAGCATAGCTACGAAGGTTTTATCAAAAAAATCGACAAAGCTCGCAACGACATGGAAGAAAAACGTGCGGCCTATATCTCGCAAAAATCGAAGTATATGTTTGCCAGTAAACAATCTGAGATTGCTAAAAAGCTAACTAATGATGGTTTAGAAGAGAACATTACTCCTCCCACAAAAATTGTTGTAAAATAATTAAAAGAGTTCTGAGTTTAGAGTGTTGAGTTCTGAGTTTTTGCATTATACGCAAATGTCCAGGATAAATCTCTTAATTAGATTCTTCGTGTAATACACTCAGAATTCAGAACTCTACACTCAGAACTCATAAAGCTCATGGCACCAAAACGCTCTATACGTGATGAAATCCAGTGGCGTGCTAAAGTCACTTTTGGAATAGTTTTCTTGATTGGCTCATTGGTAGCTGCTCAGATATTTGTGATTCAGGTTTTTCAGAAGAAAAAGTGGATAGGCAAAGTTGAGAAAGTGCAACGTAAACCAATGGAAATCAAAGCTCAACGTGGTAATATTTTTGCTGCCGATGGTCGTAGTCTGTTGGCTACTTCTGTGCCACGTTATCGGGTTGGCATTGATGTAACTCGTGCAAAACCTGCCTATTTTAATGCAAAAATAGATTCTTTAAGTAATTCGTTGGCAAATTTCTTTCAAGACCGTTCGGCGGCCGAATACAAAGAGTTGATTTCAAATGCTCGAAAAGAGAAGAAACTGATTTTTGTTGCTCTGGGAAATCGTTTGGTTGATTATCAAGAACGTCAGAGAATTAAAAAGTTTCATTTTTTCAAGGAAGGGCCGATGAAAGGTGGCGGGAAATTTGAACAATTGGAGCGTCGGGTGATGCCTTTTGATGATATGGCTTTGCGTTCAATTGGAAAGCTCGACCGAAATACTCAGACACGTGGAGATTTTGGAATAGAGTTTAGTTTCAATAATTATTTGGCTGGACGAAACGGTGTTGGATTTTTTCAGCGTTTGGCTGGCGGAGTGTGGAAGCCCGTGAGCGACTCGCCCGAAGTTCGCCCCGAAGCTGGTTTAGATGTCGTTACGACCATTGATGTAAATTATCAAGACATTGTTGAAAGTGCCTTACGCAATCAAGTTATCAGTACTAACGCTAAATATGGTTCGGCCATCGTGATGGAAATTGCTACTGGAGAAATCAAGGCAATTACCAACTTGTCTCGTCGTGGCGGTTCGGATTCGACCAAGAAATTTTATTTAGAAGATTTCAACTATGCCGTTCGTGGCGGAACCGACCCTGGCTCAACTTTTAAACTCGCAACAATGGTGGCTTTGCTCGAAAAAGCCAAGATTGATTTAGACGACAACGCTGGTTTTTGCGGTGGAAGCATCATGCACAACAAAACCGAAATGACGTGTTCGGAAGAGCATGGAAATCAGACGGTAAGAAAAGTTTTTGAACATTCGTGCAATATCGGTATCTATAATTTGGTAAAAACGCACTTTGGTTTTAATAATGCCGATAATTTTGTTTCATACCTAACTCGCTTTAAACTCGACCAACCTGTTGGTTTTCAGTTAAAAGGAGAAACTGAGCCAATTATTAAAAATCGTAAAAGTTCGACTTTCAGTAATACAACTATTCCGTGGATGTCGATTGGCTACGAAACTCGTCTTACGCCACTACAAATGCTTACTTTCTATAACGCCATTGCTAATAATGGGCATTGGGTACAGCCGTTGATAGTTAAAGAAGTGCGTGAAGCCGACCGTATTATCGAAAAATTTGAAGCTAACCAAGACCCAACGCCAATCTGCTCAGAACGCACAGCAAAACTGGCTCAAGAAATGATGAAAGGTGTAGTAGCAAACGGCACCGCTCAGAATATCAACACTGGTTTTTGTAAAGTAGCAGGAAAAACAGGAACTTCTCGTAAGCGTGAAAATGGTTACGTGAAAAACCAATATTATACAGCATTTATTGGCTTTTTTCCAGCCGATAATCCAAAGTATAGTTGTGCAGTAATCATTGATGAACCACAAGGCGTTAACCTTTATGCTCGTGATGTGGCTGCTCCAGTTTTTAGAACCATTGCCGATAAAATTTTTGCGTATGATGTAGCCCTTCATCCGGCCAAAAATAAACCATCAAATATTCAGAAAATCGAAATGCAAGAACAAGCAGGTTATGCTGAAGATTTTCGTACGGTTGGAGAAGAATTGGGCTTACAAAATGCTCCAAGTAGTGCAGGTTGGGTAAAAGCATCGAAAAATGGCAACACGATTACGTGGAAAAAAGTCAATGATGATAGCAAAGATTTACCAAATATAGGTGGAATGACGCTGCGAGATGCCATACACATTCTTGAAAATAAAGGTTTTAAAGTTCGTTATTCAGGACTTGGAAAAGTAGCCGAATTTGCGATTGTACAGCCAAAAGTAGTAGCTTTGGTTTTGAAATAAGTTGTACGACAATTTTCTAAATTGTCATTGTGTTGATAACAAGTGATAAAGAAAACATCATTAGTCTTAACTTTTTCATGCCTTATAATTTGGCTTGGCTATATCACGCCACGCCAATCGTTTGAGCAATTAATCGGTTTATACTCCGCTCTTTTTGTTGGATATTTTTTCTTGATAAAAACATTTAAAAACGCTCGTGAAGTATTCTTCTTGGGCGTTTTTTTTCGTTTGCTCTTATTACTTGCTATTCCTGCCTTATCCGATGATTTTTACCGTTTTGTGTGGGATGGCCGCTTGCTATTTAATGGCATAAATCCTTATACAATTTTGCCTACGGACTTCATTCAAACCGTTGATTTTCAAAGAATTATTGGAGACAAAACGATTTTTGAAAAACTAAATTCTCCTAATTACTACACGGTTTATCCGCCACTCAACCAGCTCATATTTGCCGCTTCAGCCGCTTTATCACAAGGAAGTTTACTTGGAAATGTTGTAGCTTTGAGAATATTTATTCTTTTGGCGGAAATAAGTTTATTGTTCATTTTAATGAAGAATAAATACAGTGACAAATTCAACCTTTACGCTTTCAACCCCTTAATTATTATCGAACTAACAGGTAATTTGCACTTTGAAGGAGTAGTAATGTGCTTTTTGGTTTTGGCTTTTTATGTTGGAGTAAAAAAACGAAAAACGTTAGTGTTCAGTAGCTTTTTATTTGCCTGTGCGGTCTGTGTAAAGATGTTGCCACTGATTTTTATTCCTTTGATTATCAGGAAATTGGCTTGGAAAAAAGGAATTACTTATGCCGTTTTGGTTGGAATATTTACTGCATTGTTTTTTCTGCCATTTCTCGACCGAATGCTTATCGAAAAACTCTTTTCGAGTGTAAATCTTTACTTTCAAAAGTTTGAGTTTAATGCCAGTATTTATTATTTGGTACGAGCCGTTGGCTTCAAGGTTTTTGGCTATAATATTATCGGAACGGCAGGGAAAATCATGGCATTTTTGACATTTTCAGGAGTGCTTCTCATTTCGTGGAAATGCAAAAACCTGTTTGTAGGTGCGTTGGCTATTCTGACGCTTTATTTTGCTATGGCAACCACCGTTCATCCGTGGTATGCAACCAATCTTTTGGTGATTGCCATTTTTACGAGTTTTCGTTATCCAATTGTCTGGTCATATACTATTTTTCTCAGCTATGCCACTTATCAGACCAATCTCTATCAAGAAAACCTTTGGTTGGTTACACTTGAATATTTATTGGTTCTCGGAATGTTGATTTATGAAATTAGAAATAACTTCTACATAAAGCCCAAATGATACTCAATCATTCTACCAATCTATCATTCAAAATTGGATTTTATCTTCTCAATAATTTTTTCAGCATGAACTCTTGAGTTTTCTATGAATAGGCTGTGGGTATTCATTCCGCCACAAATTACGCCTGCGAGATAAATATTTGGTAGATTTGTCTCCATGCTGTGTTCGTCGTATTGCGGTTTCATAATTTCATCGGCTGAAAGATGAATGCCTATTTTTCTTAAAAAATCAAGATTGGGTTGGTAGCCAGTCATCGAAATCACCCAATCGTTTTCAACTGTAACCAAACCTTCAGGAGTTTTTACGATAACCGAATCTTCGGTAATTTCTTCTACTTCCGAATTGAAATAAGCTTTTATTGAACCTTCCTTAATTCGATTTTCAATATCGGGTTTTGCCCAATATTTTACTCGTTCTCCCACACCCTCGCCCCTAATAACCATCGTTACATCGGCACCTTTTCGCCAAGTTTCGAGAGCCGCATCAACCGCCGAATTGTTTGCTCCAACTACCAATACCTTCTGAAAAGCATAAAAATGTGGTTCTGTATAATAGTGCGTTACTTTTGGCAATTCTTCGCCTTTTACGCCCATTTTATGTGGGATGTCATAAAAACCCGATGCAATCACTACGTGAGTAGCTTCATAAGTTCGTTTTTTTGTGATGACTTCGTAAGTTTCTTCATTAGTTGATTTTACCTCCAAAACCGCCTCGAAAAGCTTGATATTCAACTTCCTATGAATCGCTACTCGACGGTAATACTCAAGTGCTTCACTACGAGTTGGTTTCGCATTGTTTGATACAAAAGGCACATCGCCAATTTCCAACCGTTCTGATGTACTGAAAAAGGTCATATTTGCTGGATAATTATAAAGCGAATTGACCAAACATCCTTTCTCCAAAATCAAATAATTTAAACCCGCTTTTTGGGCTTCAAGTCCGCACGCAAGGCCAATCGGCCCGCCACCAATAATAATAATGTCGTATTTTTGAGTATTCATTAGTCAAAATTAATATCTATTGTCTCGTGTCTCACGGCTTTTGTCTGTTAAGAAACAACAAAGTTTTCACTAAAATTCGTTCTTTTTGCTAAAACTATGCTAATTTTGAAAGTAGTTTCGTTAAGGAAAATCAGGAAGCAACATTTTTGAATCAATTACTTATTTCTATGAGGTTATTTTTTGCCTTGTTGCTCAGTTTGTTTGTTCGGATTGCTGTTGCACAAGATGTAAATTTTGTAAAAGTCTATCATCCTTTGGTCAATAAAGCTGAATTATTGGTGGTTGATGCCAATTATAAAGCGGCTCTCGAAAACTACCAACAAGCTTTTGCGGCAGTACCACGTGGCTTTATGAAAGATTATTTCAATGCCGCAGTTTGTGCTACATATTTGGGCGATGCCACCAATACTTACAAATATTTGCTTGAAGTGGCAGGAAAAGGTATAAGTCTTGATTTTATTAAAGATGAAACCGCTTTTATGGGTATTCAGCAAGACCCAAATTGGCGTAATTTTGAGAAAGAATATTTGGCAAAAAAGCGTGAATTTGACCAGAAAATCAACAAAGGATTAAAAGATAAATTGGCGAAAATAGTTGAGCGTGACCAGTGGTTTAGGGTACGAGGTGCAGAGGCTTTTGCCGATACTATTGTGAAAATTGACCGCCAAAATGCTTCAGAACTTGATTATATTTTTGATAGATATGGCTTTCCAGGAGAAGATGCGATTGGCTGTGGCGATGGTGGAATGCCGATAATTCAATATCCATTCTACACCGTTATTCGTCGTCAAACGCCTGAAAATCAGACAATTAATTTTTCTAATTATTTGATGGCAGCCGTAAGAAATGGCAAGATTTCACCGCATTCGGCTACGCACATCATGGCAACAATCAATGGTAATGATGTGTTTTTTGCCCGACACGTATTCAAAATTTTAACTGATGAATCGCTCGCAATGCAGGGAAAACCCTTTGCATTGAAGCTAAATAAGTGGGTTTTTAGGCAAATTGATAAGGTTGATGAACAAAGAATCAACGAAATGCGTTTGCAAAATGGGATGGAAACACTGGAAGAGTATCGAAAAAAGATTCTTTTTTCGGTCAATGATAATCGTTTTTTGTTTCCTTATCGTTCCTATATCGGAATGTGGTCAGTTAATGACCCAAATATCGCCGCCGATTATCTGGAAGGAACGGTGGTTTTGGAGTAAAAAGAATTTTCTGTGAAACGTCGGCAAGGTTTAAACCCGCAGTGGAACTGCTTGCCGACGTTAAAATCAGGAAAAAATATACATTATTTTCACAATTAAAAACTGATTTAGGCTAAAACTAAATCAAACAAATCAACGTCAACTAATGGCAATTTTAACAATGATTGGTCAGCTTTTGCTGGCATTGACTATTTTGGTCGGATTACACGAATTTGGACACTTTATTTTTGCTCGTATTTTCGGTATTAGAGTTAATAAATTTTATATTTTCTTCGATTTCCTTTTTCCATTGCCCAATGTATTAAACTTTGCCTTGTGGAAAAAGAAAAGTGGCGATACTGAATACGGTTTAGGTTGGTTTCCGTTGGGTGGCTATGTGGACATTGCGGGAATGGTCGATGAAACCAAAGACGCTTCGCAGCTTGCAGCCGTTCCAGAGCCTTATGAATTTCGCTCAAAACCAGCTTGGCAACGCCTTTTTGTAATGCTTGGTGGAATTATTGTTAATATTATTCTAGGAATCTTGATTTTTTGGGGTGTAAAATTTTATTGGGGTGAGGAGTATTACTCAAAAGCAGAGGTAAATAAATTGGGCTATTATGCACACCCGTTGGCACAAGAAATTGGCTTGAAAACTGGCGATAAAATCATCAAAGTAAACGGTGAGGACTATGAATCTTCGGGTGATGTTCGTGCTGCTCTGATGCAAGAAAACACTAACTTCACAATTGAGCGTAATGGTGAAGTTAGAGAAATTCCTGTTCCAAACGATTTGATTGATAAAGTAGCAAGTAAAGTACCTTTCATGGAGCCAATTTTGCCATTTAAAGTTGGAGAAATTGCCAAAGGAATGCCAGCCGAGGCAGCAGGTTTGAAAGTGGGTGATAAAATTGTAAAAATTGATAGCACTCCGATTGTTTGTTTCCAAGATTTTCAGGCGGCAATTAAGAAACAAGCTGGCAAAAAAGTTGAGCTGACCGTTGAGCGTGGAAATCAAACTGTTAAGATAAATCCAACTGTAACTGAAGAAGGAACAATCGGTTTTACTTCAGAAATGACCCTTACTTCAAGCAAACGCACCCTTTCGTTTGGTGAGTCATTCATCACAGGAGCGAAAGATGCACTTTCGGTGATTCCGAATCAAATTCAAGGATTTGGTAGAATCTTCAAAGGACATATTTCGGCAGGAAACGCCGTAAGTGGCCCAGTTGGTTTGGCTCAAATGTACGGTAAGTCATGGGATTGGGAAAGATTCTGGGGCTTAACAGGTTTATTATCAATGGGTTTAGCATTTATGAATGCTCTTCCGATTCCTGCCTTAGATGGTGGTCATGTTTTGGTGTTATTATACGAAATGATTACACGTCGAAAGCCATCAGAAAAATTCATGGAACGCACCCAACAAGTAGGTACATTCATCTTATTGACGTTGATGGTGCTTGTTTTGTTTAATGATACTTTTAAGGCTTTGTTTAAGTAAAAAATGATTAAGATTTTAGTTGCTCTTTTAGCATTGACGATAATTAACCCCTCCCAACCCTCCCCGAATTGGGGAGGGATTTTTCGTAGCTCCCCTTTAGGGGTTGGGGGGGGGGCTGCTCACGCCTTTCATACCTCTTTGACCGAAATTCAGTATAACGCCAAAGAGAAATCCTTGGAGATAAGTATCCGAATGTTTACTGATGATTTAGAAACTGCCTTAACGAAAGCCAACAACGGTCAGAAAATAATGATAGGAGGGAAGAATGATAATAGTGATGCTGTTTTGAATAAATATGTACAGCAGCATTTTGCAATTCTGTTATCACAAAAGCAAAAGAGAGCTATGAACGTACTTGGAAAAGAAATTGAAGGGGATGCAACTTGGGTTTATGTAGAAATTCCTAATGCTCAGGATTTTAAAGGAAATATACTTTATAATAACATCATGCAAGAGCTTTTTGATGACCAAACTAACCTCGTAAATTTCCTTCAACCAAATGGGAAGAAAACGTATGTTTTCAATGCAAAAACCAAAATTGCTGAGATTGAATAACAATCATGTAAAAATATAAAGTTTTAGTAGAAAAAATCACAGAACAGTATGCCTGCATACTGTTTTTTTGCTACTTTTGTGTAGGTTCGAAGCAAAAAACACCAATGAAAAAGGAAAAAACGATAGATTTCTACATAAAATGGGCGTGGCATTCAATTTCAAGAATGTACAATGCCTATGCGAATCCCAACGATATGACGATGGCGATTGGCTATGTGTTGCTAAACATTGACTCAGAAAAAGGTACACCTGCCACAAAAATTGGACCTTCGATTGGAATGGAGCCTCGAAGCTTGACCCGAATGCTAAAAACGTTGGAAGAAAAAGGCTGGATTTACCGTGAAATTGACCCCGATGATAAGCGTTTCGTAAGAGTGTTTTTAACCGAAGAAGGTCGCAAAAAAAGAAATTTTTCTCGTGAAGGGGTAATCATTTTCAACAAAATGATTCAAGAGCAAATTCCTGCCGAAAAATTGGCCGTTTTTTTTGAGGTAATTAAAGAAATCAACCGAATTGTTGATGAAGAAAATAGTAAAACAAAAGAAAACTTAATCTTAGAAAACGAAATACTTCTCAAGTAGGTAGTATTACAATTGTTGTAGTTTTTGGTAACATGGGTGCCAATAGCTACATAGTGTTGCCTAAATAAAGCGGCTAAACATATAATTTTTTCTATAAGATTTAGACATATCGTTCAAACTTCTTAGTGTTTGCTAACTGACCCTCCGAGAATGTAAAAGGAATATTTTAATCAATTTGAGTTTCCCTTTTTATAATCTCTTTATCATTGAAATATAGGCGATATCGGTTGTCTCTATATTTGATAAAACTAATTTTTTATCAACATAAGCAAGGTATTTGCTCTTTACTTGGTAAAGAAGGTGGATTTACTCTAAAATGATATTTTAAAAACTCTAAACTTTAGACTCTGAATTTGTTGTTACGATGTCATCAAAATATAAGAGATATAGCATTTCCCTTTCTCTACTACTGACAAACTATATTTTTCTCCTCAAAACATCGTATCAAACAACAAATAACTATTCAAGGCGATAATGATAATTGTAACTACCCAAGCTGTGTATTTTACATAGGCAGGATTTACAAATTCGCCCATTTTTAGTTTATCGGATGTGAACATTACCAAAGGGACAACAGCAAAACTCAACTGTAATGATAGTATCACTTGGCTCAGTACAAGCAAATCTGAAGTACCTTTTTCTCCGTAAATGATTGCCACAATCAACGCTGGCACGATGGCTAAAAGTCGAGTAATTAATCTTCTAAGCCACGGTTTTAGTTGAATATTCAAGAAACCTTCCATCACGATTTGCCCAGCAAGAGTACCTGTGAGTGTCGAGTTTTGTCCAGCCGCTAATAAGGCAACAGCAAAGAAAAGTCCTGCCAATTTTACGCCTAAAATTGGGTCGAGCAACATATAAGCATCGGTAATATCGGCTACTTCTTTGTTTCCTGTGAAGTGAAAAGTTGCGGCGGCCATAATCAAAATGGCGGCATTGATAAAGAACGCAATAAACAACGATGCCGTAGAGTCAATAGTTGCATATTTAATAGCACTTTTTTTGGCGGCGTGCGTGTCTTCTATCTTGCGGGTTTGAATAATGCTCGAGTGTAAATACAAATTATGGGGCATTACGGTAGCTCCCAAAATCCCGATGGCAATGTAGAGCATTTCGGGGTTAGTCACAATCTGGCTACTCGGAATCAAACCTTTTGTAACTGCTACAAAATCGGGTTGAGATGCCAAAATTTCGTAGCCAAAGCATAGTAAAATTATTAAAATCAACCCTCCAACAATTACTTCAATAATGCGGAAACCTTTATTTTGGAGGAATAATATAAAAATTACGTCGATAGCCGTTATCAGAATTCCGTAAGTTAATGGAATATTAAAGAGCAAATTTAGAGCAACGGCCGCTCCGATGACCTCGGCCAAATCACAGGCGGCAATGGCAACTTCGGCCAAAATCCACAAAATAAATGATACTGGTTTTGAGTACGAATCTCGGCAAGCCTGTGCCAAATCCCTGCCAGTGGCAATGCCCAATTTGAGCGATAAATGCTGCAAAAGCATCGCAAAAAGATTAGAAATTAGAATAACTGAGAGTAGCGTATAGCCAAATTTTGCACCTCCCGCAATATCGGTTGCCCAGTTGCCAGGGTCCATATAGCCAACGGCAACCATCAATCCAGGGCCAATAAAAGCCGACATTTTTTTCCAAAAACTTCCTTTTGTATGAACCGTAATGCTTCCGTGAACTTCTGGTAGTGAAAGACTACTCGTCGTCGAACGCCATGCTTTATTTTTTATGTCGATGTTTTTTTCCATTTGCTGTAAATCCAAAATTTTCAATACAAACATAAAACAAAAAATTTGTCAATCAAAATATATTTTTAGGTTAGTCTAAAATTTTGTTTGATTAGGCTAAAAATGTACTTTTGTTTAGTGGTTGGCTATTGGCTTTTAGCTTATGGCTATTTTTTTTAACTTTCGTCTATCGACTGTGGACAATCAACTTATCTCTTTTACCGAAGAAAATTATTTAAAAATCATCTATTTACTTACCGAACGATACAACGGTAATGAGGTGAGTACCAATCAGTTGGCTGAACACACGCAGACCAAAGCGGCTTCGGTGTCGGATATGCTACGCAAACTGGCCGAGAAAAATTATATCAATTATCGTAAGTATCAGGGTGTTACGCTCACCGAAGCAGGCGAGCAAATTGCCTTGGGTGTGATTAGAAAACATCGTCTGTGGGAAGTTTTTTTGGTAGAAAAACTGGGTTTTGGCTGGGACGAAATTCATGATATTGCTGAGCAACTCGAACATATTGACTCGAAAGAATTGACCAAACGTTTAGATGATTTCTTGGAAAATCCAAAATTTGACCCCCATGGAGATCCAATTCCTGATGCAAAGGGCAAAATGCCTTCGGTGAGTTATCTGAAACTTTCAGAAATTCCGCTCAATCAATCGGTAGTGATGATGGGGGTTTCTGTGCATTCACCTGCTTTTCTGCAACACCTTGATAAACAACAGATTACGCTCGGGTGCGGGCTTAAAGTGCTGGAAATTAGCGATTTTGATAAATCGTACAGTATCTTACTCGATGGTAAAACTACCATTTTTGTGAGTAATGAAGTAGCTAAAAATCTTTTGGTAAGTGTCGAAGAGTAGTCACTTTACTAAGCCTTTCGTATATTGTAGTGTGGATATTTGAAACAAAGCTTTGATGTGAATTGTTATATATTCTAACAAAATAATTATATCTATTGCCTGTTTTCATCAAACACTAAAACATTTTTTATGAAAAAATACTGCATTTTGTGGGCCATATTATTTTTGAATGGCTTGGCTTTTGCCCAAACAGATACCACTAAAACAAGTACCGAAGAAATAAATTTTGACGATTTCGGAGATGCTGATAATAAAGATATCCGCACTTTTTGTACGCAGAAAGTGAGTTATTTATCGCCTACTAAACTCATATCTATTGGTTATGAGGCACAATTGCCATTTCATTTGACTTCGGAAAATGCGGCTAAAACTTCCATTGCAAGTACTCATGTCAATTCATTTGGAGGTATTAGGCTCGGGTTGAACACACCAGTAATTTCGAGGTCAAATTTTATATTGAATTTAGGATTCAACTTTTGGAATACATCGGCCAAACTTGAAAAACCAGAAAATTCAAATTTCTATGGTGGTATCAGAGCTTTGAATAGTACAGGAATCAATGCAACTGTATTCAAACCATTTGATAATAAGCATTTTATGATTATTCAGGCAAATGCTGATCTCAATGGAAATTACAGGAATTTGATCGATTTAGACGCCAAAGGAATGACTTACAGCGGAACTGCAATTTACGGTTGGAAGAAAAACGACAATCTCATGTGGGGTGTAGGTGTTACTCGAACTTATCGTGCAGGGCAGCTATTGCACATTCCTGTGATTTTACTCAACCGTACGTTTAATCAGAAATGGGGTATCGAGACAATTCTTCCTGCTAAATTTAATGTTCGTCGTAATTTTAGTCCGAGTTCGTATTTGTTGTTGGGTTATGAAATCGAGGGTAATACTTTCTTTGTGGCTAATACTGGGCAGGATGTATATTTGCGTCGTGGAGAAATGAAACCAAGAATTACTTTCGAGAAGAAATTGGCGGGCTTCGTTTGGCTTTCGGCTCAGGCTGGCTGGCGATATAATTGGCGTTTTGATGGTTTCTCGACCCAAAATCCAGTTAAAAACGAAAAATCTTTGATTGTAAATTCGCTTGGAAATCCGCTTTACTTTAATGTTAGCATAAATTTGGTTAGTCCGTAAGAGTAAAAAACTGTGTTGGTTTCGAGTTTGATACCAACACAGCTTTTTGTATTTAGGCGAATAAAATACGACCGAGCGTCGGCCGCTGACGTTTGGTTCACTCCACAGAATTATTTTTTAACTTGGCGTTTCCAAACATCAGTTCTTCCGAAAAGCGAAACACCGATATATCCTCTAACTTCGAGTGTATTTTCATCAACCAATTTCATTTCGCACGAATAATCATTGCCAGTTTTAGGGTCGTAGATATTACCATCTTCCCATTTATTTTCTCCTTTAAAAGCGAAATCTCTCAAGTTTTCCAAGCCTTTCAATGGGCGACTGTGCAATTTTTCATCTGGGTTATTGATGTCGGTTCGTGGCTTACCGTCAGGGTCGTTTGGAACTTTGAGCCAAACTAATTTACCGAAATACTTATCTCCTTTTTTATAAATTTGTACCATTCCCGTCCCTTCACCATTTTTCCAAACACCTAATACTGCATCAGCATTTTGGGCAAAAACGTTTAGGTTAATGAGAGATAGAAATAAGGCACTGAAAAAGAATGTTTTTGTGATTTTTAGCATAACTGTTGATTTTTTTGGTTTTTGTGAAAACGCAATAAGATGCTTATTTGTTTCAAAAATCACAAATATTATACTTTTTCAAGAAAAACTTGTATTCGTCAAACTGAAAATAGATTGATTCTTGTTAATACTTCTTAATAAAGCCATTCGCAAACCTACAATGATTATCTTTGCGTAAAATCTAAAATCAAAAACCTTAGCTCCCCTTTAGGGGCGGGGGGGTGTTATGAATATTCTCGATAAATATTTAATCAAACGTTTTCTGAAAACATACTTTTTTGCGGTATTGGTCATTGTGCTTATCATCATGGTGATTGATTTCGTGGAAAAAAACGATGACTTTATTCAGAAAAATGCTCCGATGCGAGCTATTTTGCTTTCATATTATGCCAATCTTGCCCCATATTGGGCAAATTACATTAGTCCGTTGATGATTTTTATCTCAACGGTTTTCTTTACTGCCCAGATGGCCGCTCACACCGAAATTGTAGCCATTTTGAGTAGTGGCACGAGTTTTCCGAGATTAATGCTTCCATATTTTGTGGCTTCTTCTATGGTAGCAATTTTATCGTTTGTGATGGTTGGTTGGATTTTGCCAAAAGCCAATAAAGTCAGGCTGGGGTTTGAGGCTACGTACATCAACGATAAATTTTACTTCTCCGACCGAGATTTTCATACAGCTGTTGCTCCGAATACCTACGCCTACATGTCGAGTTATAATAATGAAACTAAAACTGGGTATGATTTTACGCTCGAAAAAATCGTAGATAATAAGCTAATTGAGAAGCTTTCGGCCAAAAGAATAGAATGGAATGATAGCACCAAACGCTGGAAAATTTCTGACTATAAGATTCGTACGTTGGGCATCATGAAAGATAAGCTTATCTATAATACGGCCACAAAGGATACTGTTATTAACCTTTCACCGAGTGATTTTGAAAGCGACCGTAACGTTTACGAAACTTTCACAATTCCCGAATTACGCAAACGGATTGATTTAATTAAAAGTCGAGGAGCTGAAGGGATTGAATCTTTTCAGATTGAACTTTATCAACGTATCGTGACACCTTTTGCCGTAATTATTTTGTCGTTGATGGGTTTGATTGTATCGGCTCGAAAATCTCGTGGTGGGGTTGGCTTTCAGATTGCCATCGGTTTTGTTTTGGCATTTGTTTATATTTTATTCTTCATTATGTCGAAAGGCATTGCCGAATCAGGCAATATGCCACCAATTTTAGCCGTTTGGCTGCCCAATATCGTATTTTCTTGCATTGGTACGTTTATGTATTTTACTGTTCCACGATAATTTTGAATGAGTGTATGAATGAATGATAGAATAAATGTTACTGAAAAACAAAACATTCACTCATTCTATTACTCAATCACTCAAAATTAGTTTTATTTGAAAAGTGCAATAATTTTAAACAAAACTCAAGATTTTACCTTAATAAGTCCTATTTTTGCGTGAAATTTTGTTGAACTCTAAAAAAATACGCTCATTTTGGGGCGGGTTTGGGCTTATGAAAGTTGTTTTGGCATACAGTGGAGGTTTGGATACCTCTTTTTGTGTAAAATATTTGACCGAAGAATTAGGTCATGAAGTTCACTCGGTACTGGTTGATACAGGTGGATTTACGGAAGCAGAAATGAAGGATATCGAAACCAAAGCCTACGAGCTGGGAGTAAAAAACCACTATACGGCTCGCATGGTAGATGAATATTATCAGAAATGTATTCGCTATTTGATTTATGGAAATATCCTAAAAAATAATACTTATCCACTTTCGGTGAGTGCCGAGCGTATGTTTCAGGCGGTTGCGGTTGCCGAGTATGCCAAGCAAATCGGAGCAGAAGCAGTAGCTCACGGAAGTACGGGTGCAGGAAATGACCAAGTGCGTTTCGATATGGTTTTCAGAATCGTATTGCCAAATGCCCAAGTAATTACGCCAATCAGAGATTTGAAATTATCTCGTGAGGCTGAAATTGAATTCTTGAAATCGAAAGGCGTGGTGCGTGAGTGGCACAAAGCCGCTTACTCTATTAATAAAGGTTTGTGGGGAACTTCGGTTGGTGGTCGTGAAACATTGAATTCGTATGAATTTTTACCAGAAAGTGCCTTCCCAACGCAAGTAAGCAAAACTGGTACAGAAGAAATCGCTCTACAATTTGTGAACGGAGAGTTGAAGGGCGTAGCGGGTGAAAGTTTTGAAAATCCTGTTGATGCCATTCGTAAATTATCAGATTTAGCTTCTCCTTATGGCATTGGGCGTGATATTCACGTGGGCGATACAATCATCGGTATCAAAGGCCGTGTAGGTTTTGAAGCAGCCGCTCCGCTAATTATAATCAAAGCTCACCATTTATTAGAGAAACACGTTTTATCGAAATGGCAACAATATTGGAAACAAAACTTGGCCGAATGGTACGGAATGATGCTTCATGAAGGGCAATTTTTAGAACCTTTGATGCGTGATATTGAGAAATTCTTAGAAAGCATGCAGTCGCACGTAACTGGCGAAGTGCGTGTACATTTAGCTCCTTATAATTTCCAATTACTGGGTATCAAATCTGACTACGATTTGATGTCGCCAGTATTTGGTAGTTACGGCGAAATGAACAATGCTTGGAGTGGCGATGATGTAAGAGGTTTCTCGAAAATCATGTCGAACCAAGTGATGATTCACCAAAAAATTGCCGAATTGGCTGAGAAGAAATAAATAGTCGATAGTCCGCAGCGGAATGCCGCCCAGACGACGGTCGATAGTAAAATGTTACAAAGGTTATAAAGTGGGCATACGTTTTTGGCGTATGCCTATTTTTTTAGGATTTCAACCACCGCTTTGCATTTATCAAAATCGGCTTCGTAAATCTCATATTCATTGGTGAGTGCAGCACTTGCCATGCTTACATCGGGTTTGCGGAAAACCATTTTGCTTTCTTGAATCCCCTTGCCTGTCATGTGTAGTGCATGCACGCCAATATTCAAGAATTGCTGTGCATTTTGAGCCGAAACGCCGCTTCCAGCCATTATCTCGATACGATTTTGAGATTTTTCTACCAGCGTTTTTAATAAATCAATTCCTTCAATAGCCGTGTTTTTCTGTCCAGAAGTCAGAATTCGCTCGCAACCGCATTCAATAATATCTTCTAAAGCTTGAATGGGGTCGTTGGCTACATCGAAGGCTCGGTGAAACGTTACTTTGAGCGGGGCGGCTAAATCTACGAGTTCGGTAGTGCGTTTTTTATCAACGCTTCCATCGGGGTTTAAAATTCCAAAAACTACACCATCAGCACCCAGATTTTTGGCGGTCAGAATATCGGCTTTCATTACCTCAAATTCGCTATCAGAATAACAAAATTCTCCACCACGAGGGCGAATCATGACGTATAATTTGATAGTCAGATTTTGACGAGCCAAACTTATCAAACCAGCCGAAGGAGTTGTGCCACCTTCAAACATTCCACCACATAATTCAACACGACCAGCACCTGCTTTTTGAGCAGTCAGGCAAGATTCTAAGGAAAAACTACAAATTTCGAGCATTCGACAGGATTATAAGATTTGTAAGATTACAGGATTTAGTTTTTAGGAACTATATTTTATGATTTACATATTCGTCATTCGCTTCTACGCTGTTAATTCACGGAAAACATCTTCAATACCTTTTCCGCCTTGTTTGAGTTCGGAAAGTGTGCCATTTGCCACGATTTTTCCTCGATTAATAATCACAATACGGTCGCAGATAGCTTCTACTTCCTGCATGATGTGCGTACTTAAAATAACGGTTTTATTTCTACCAACCGATTTTATCAAATCTCTAATTTCGACTAACTGATTTGGGTCAAGACCCGTAGTTGGTTCATCCAAAATCAATACATCAGGGTTATGAATCAAGGCTTGGGCAAGTCCCACACGTTGGCGGTATCCTTTCGATAATTGACCAATTTTCTTATGTTTTTCTAAGCCTAAACCTACCATTTCGATGGTTTCGGCTACTTTTATCTGCAAAGACTTACCTTTTAAACCATAAAGCGAACCCGCAAATTCGAGAAACTCACGCACGTACATATCCAAGTACAAAGGATTATGCTCGGGCAAATATCCAATGCTACTTTTAACTTGCATTGGCGAAGTTTTCACATCAAAACCATTTACTTCGGCCGAGCCATCGGTGGCTGGTAAATAGCCCGTCAAGATTTTCATAGTTGTTGATTTTCCAGCACCATTGGGGCCAAGAAAACCGACAATCTCGCCTTTGGCAACTTCAAAAGATATATCATCAACGGCACGCTGAGTGCCATACACTTTGCTTAGATTTTGGATTTTTATTGACATTTTTTAGTCGATAGTCCACTGACAACAGTCAATAGCTTTTGTTTATTTGAAACTATAACGCAAAAATAGGTTTTCTGATGAAAACTTTTCTGAAAAAATAGTCTTAATAATGGTTTTTGGCTAAATTTGGTTGATTCAACCTTCTATCTAACATGAAAAAACTTCTCTTTTGGGGCTTAGTTCTAAGCCTGAATTTTGTATTCGCCCAAGAAAAACCCGTCAGAATGGGCATTGCAGGCATGACACACGACCACGTTTATCAGATACTAAATAATCCAACTCGTGCAGGTGTCGAAATTATTGGTTTTGCCGAGCCAAATAAAGAATTGGCTCTAAGATTATTGAAAAAATATAATCTCCCCGAAAGTCTGTGGTACGCCAGCCTCGACGAAATGCTCGAAAAAGCCAAACCTGAAGCCGTTTGTGATTTCAGAAGCATCATCGAGCATCTCGAAACTGTGCAAAAGTGTGCCGTGAAAGGTATTCACGTCATGGTTGAAAAGCCTTTGGCTGTGAATTTTTCTCATGCTACACAAATGGCAGCTTTAGCAAAAAAACACAATATTCAACTCTTGACAAACTACGAAACCACATGGTACGCCAGCAATCATCAAGCCTACGAAATGATTCATGCTGAAAATGCCATTGGCGATATTCGAAAAGTAGTGATTCACGACGGCCATCGTGGCCCTAAAGAGATTGGTGTGAGCAAAGAGTTTTTGAGTTGGCTAACCGATCCCGTGAAAAATGGCGGTGGTGCAATCATTGATTTTGGTTGCTATGGGGCTGATATTATGGCGTGGCTGATGAAAGGCGAAAGACCAATTTCGGTAACAGCAATTACGCAGACAATTAAACCCGAAACTTATCCAAACGTTGATGATGAAGCAACTATCGTGGTGACATACCCAAAAGCACAAGGTATTTTTCAAGGCTCGTGGAACTGGCCTTTTGATAGAAAAGATATTGAAGTTTATGGAAAAATAGGCTATATTTTTGCCGATAAATCTGCTCAAATGACGGTCAGAAAAGGCGATAGAAATGCTTTGCCAGAAGAGAAAATTGTAGTAAAACCACTCGAAAGCCCCATGAATGATGCGTTTAGTTATTTTGCAGCTGTGGCTCGTGGTAAAGTAAAATCAGAAAATGATTTGGGGTCGCTGAAAATCAATATGGTGGCTATGGAAATCTTAGATGCCGCCGTGAAGTCTTCAAAAACTGGGAAGACGGTTGTGTTGAAATAATCAGCGATTAAAATCGCTGTCTAAAGGAACAAAGGCGACCATCGCACGGAATATTTGCCTTCATTATTTGACGAATCAATTCGTCAAATAAATACTTTTACATCATCCTTTGTTCCCTTAGCTGGCGATTTTAGTCGCCTAAATTGGGAAGTTATAAAACATAAGAAAGCCCATCATTTCCGATGGGCTTTCTAAAATATCTTATTTCAAGATTATGCTTTTGCTTCTTCAGCGGCAGCTTCTTCAACTGGGGCAGGAACGAAAAGCTCAGGCATTGTTGCCGAAAGAATGTTATACCAACTTACGATTTTCTTGATGTCTGAAGCGTAAACACGCTCACGGTCAAAATCAGGCATAACAGTTGCAAATAAATCAAAAACTTGGTTATTTGATGCTGTTTTGAAATCAAATTCTACTTTTTCGCCGTGAAGTTCACGAGTTTTCAAGAAAATATCTCCAAGCGGAGTTGATTTGTTTGGGTCTTCTGTATAAATCGAAATGTCTTTCAAAACCGATACACGGGCATTTGAACTTACCATTTCTTTTTGTTTTTTCTCGTCAAGTGTTTCAACGATTACGCCACCACGCCCTGGCTTCAAAATTCTATACAAACCACTTTTTCCAGAAATGTGGGCAATGTCTCTTAATAATTCCATTTGAAAAATATATTGTTTTTGTTTAGTCTACTGTCAATAGTCGACAGTCAACGGTGTTTTTCTTAATTTCTTTTTGCGATTTTTATAACGCTGCAAAAGTACAAATTATTTCGTAAAAGACAGATTCAACTCTTCGATTGCTTTCAATAATTCCTCACGGCCTGTTCGTCGCTCGGCCGAAGTGATAAAATATTGTGGAACTTTCGTCCAACTCAAAAGCATTGTTTTCTTGAAAGATTCCACGTTTTGCTCTGCCGTTACACTTCCCACTTTATCGGCTTTCGTGAAAATTAGATAAAAAGGTACATCTTTTTCGCCCAGAAAGTCGAGAAATTCTAAATCAACTCTTTGTGGCTCGTGACGAATATCAATCAATACAAAAACACACATGAGGTTTTCACGATTGACCAAATAATTTCCAATCATTTCGCCCCATTTGTCACGTTCGCCTTTGGGTGCTTTAGCAAAACCATATCCTGGCAAATCGACAATGTACCATTTTTTGTTTACTTCAAAATGATTAATTAACTGCGTTTTTCCTGGGGTTTGTGAAGTTTTTGCTAAGTTTTTAGTCGCCAATAGCATATTTATTAACGAAGATTTTCCTACGTTTGAACGACCAATAAAGGCATATTCTGGCTTTTCGGGTGGCGGACATTTGCGATAATCTGCCGCACTCGTGACAAATTTTGCTTCTATTAATTTTGTATTTTTCATATTACTAAAATATCATCTTTTATTTCTTATTCTTGCTTGATGATAAGTTGTACACAACTCCGATAAAAGTTGTCCTACGAAAATCAAAAAGGAGAAAGAATTTCGTACAAAGGTACTAATTTCTTTCTCCTTTTGTTGATAAAGTTTGATTTAGACTTTAATTGAATGCCTTTCCAGCATTATTTTATCTCCAACTCAAAAGGCATTCTTGCCTGAATTTTATCCATGCTTTGAAGATTTTTCAACTGTTTGGCATACGGTGCAAAATCGCCCAAATAAGCTTTTAGTTTGGCATCTTCTTGGTCATTACCAAATTTCTCTAAAATACTTTCAACACTTGACTTTTTGATTGGCAAATATTTCACTCGATAATCTCCATCTTTTAATTTAGCTTTTTTAGCGGCAATTCTGATGGCATCATCTACGCCACCCAATACATCGACAAGACCATTGGCTTTTGCTTGGCTTCCTGTCCAGACACGGCCGCTGGCGAGGGTTTTTAATTTCTCAACACTCATGTGTCGACCTTTGGCGGCTTTGGCTGTGAAGTTTTCGTAGCCTTTATTTACACCGTTTTGAATCATGTTTTTCTCGGCATCGGTCATTGTACGAGTTGCTGATGGGAAATTAGCATATTTATGAGAATTTACGCCATCAAACGTAACGCCCAATTTCTCATTCATTAGTTTTTCTACGTTAAACAATACGCCGAAAATACCAATTGAGCCTGTCAAGGTTGTTGGTTGAGCTACAATCGTATCGCAAGCCATTGCCATATAATAACCTCCCGAAGCAGCGTAGTCTCCCATTGAGGCAATAACTGGTTTTACTTTTTTAGTCAATTCTACTTCTCTCCACATTACATCTGATGCCATTGCACTTCCGCCACCCGAATTGATACGTAAAACTACTGCTTTAATTTTTGAATCTTTGCGGGCTTTTTGCAGCTCCTTTACGATTGTTTCTGAGCCAATTGTTCCATCTTGACTTTCGCCCGAAAGAATATCTCCTTCGCCTACAATTACTGCAATTCTATTCGAGTTGCTCCCTTCTTCTACCAATTTATCGGCTTTCAAATATTTATTTAGACCAATATATTCGATTTTTTTATCTGCACTGAAACCTAATTCGTGGCGAAGAGCTGTCTCGAATTCATCCCAATAACCAGTATTTGTGATCAATTTATATTTTACGGCATCGGTTGGTTCTTGAATCAAGGCATTATTCAGAATATTGTTCAATTCTTCCATCGGAATCTTGCGAGAAGCGGCAATATCTCCATAAAAGCTGTTGGCAATGTCAGAAATAAATGATTGTGTTTGCTCACGGTTAGCATCGCTCATTTTTGTCAAGAAGAATGGCTCAACTGCACTTTTATAATCTCCTACTCTGAAAATCTCAGGTTTTACACCGATTTTCTCAAACAAGCCTTTCATAAAAGAATACTCAGCACTCAAACCATTAAAATCTAAGCCTCCCGCTGGGTTTAGGTAACTTTTATCGGCAACCGAACAAAGGTAAATTGAACCTTCGGTCATGGTTTCGCCATAAGAATAGATAAATTTCTTTGATTTTTTGAAATCTAAAAGATATTCTCTCACCTCTTTCAAAGTTGCCATTCCAGCCATTGGATTTTCGGCTTTTAGGTAGATCCCTTTGATATTTGGGTCAATTTTAGCATTCGCTAACGCTTCTTTGATTTGTGGTAAACTCACTTGCCCTGGACTATTTCCACCCGATAGGATTTCGGTAAATGGGTCATCTTCAGCAGTGTTTTCTCTGATAACTTGATTAAGGTCGAGTTTAAGAACAGAGTTTGATTCAACTTGGGTTTTTGTGTCTGAACTTGACATCAAGCTGCCAATTCCAATCAAAATGATAAAACTCAAAATCGTGAATAGAAAAATCCCGACGATAGTAGCGAAAACGTATTTCAAAAATTGTAACATATACGGCTTATAGTTTAGTTTTTTATATCTGAATACAAAAATATATGTATATACAGAAAATCATCTTAGTTTTTGATAGGTGGAGGATATGAGTTATGAGTTCTGAATTATGAGTTATGAGTTCTGAATGTTGATAGTTCTGACGGGACCGCCAGTGCAGTTCTAAATTCTGAGTTGAGAAAGTATGCAATTAACATGAACTCAGAATTCAGAACTTAGAATTCAGAACTTACGAAGAGCATCAGCAATCTTGCGGTCGTTTGATAAACGAGGAACTTTATTTTGTCCGCCAAGTTTTCCTTGCGAACGCATATAGTCAATGAAGGCGTTTTTTTGCAATGGTGTAATAACCAATTTTCGAAGAATGCTACCCGTGATTAGGTCATCGTAATAGACATTTAGTTTCGTCATTTTCTGGTCTAAATCAGTATTAAACCGCTCCATATCTCGTGGTGGAACGGCAAACTCAATGAGCCATTCGTGGTAAGGAAGTCCTTCATTGGGCGTAACCATCGGAGCAACTGTAAATTCTACAATCTCCACTTCTGGCTGACGTTCACAAGCGTATTTCATTGCTTTTTCTACTTCTTCACCAATAACGTGTTCGCCGAAAGCCGAAATGTAATGTTTGATTCTTCCTGAAACAATCACACGATAAGGGTCGAGCGAAACAAACTTTACAGTATCGCCAATCGAATAGCCCCAAAGGCCAGCATTATTATTGATAACGAGGGCGTAGTTTTTGCCAAGTTCTACTTGTTCGATGCTCAAACGAGTTGGGTTTTCGTTGAAATATTCTTCGGCTGGAATAAATTCGTAGAAAATACCCGTATCGAGCAATAGCAACATTCCTTCGTTGTTTTGCTTATCTTGGTAAGCAAAAAAGCCTTCAGAGGCAGGAAAAAATTCGATAGAATCAACTTTTTTACCGATGGATTCAAAAAGTTTAGCACGGTACGGCTCGAAATTTACACCACCATAAACAAACAAGTCAAATTCGGGAAAAACATCTTTTATCTTTTTTCCAGTGCGAGCTTGAATTCTATCGAAATACATTTGCACCCAAGGCGGAATCCCCGAAATTAAACTCATCGGTTGATTGATGGTTTCATCAATAATTTTTTCAAGTTTAGTTTCCCAATCTTCTATGCAATTTGTTTCGTAAGATGGTAAGCGATTCGCCTGCAAATAGGCAGGAACATGGTGCGTAGAAATGCCTGAAAGTCGGCCAGTCTTGATGCCCGCTTTTTCGGTCATTTCGGGGCTTCCCGATAAAAAAATGAGTTTATTATCTAAAAACTGCGATTTACCAGTTTCGTTGATATAATTGAGCAGGGCATTTCGGGCTGAATTGATGTGATTATGAATCGAATCCTTTGAGATAGGAATATATTTTGTGCCTGAAGTTGTACCCGAAGTTTTGGCAAAATAAAGCGGTTTTCCTGCCCAAAGAATATTTTCTTCGCCCTCAACCACACGGTTTACATAAGGTTTTAGGTCTTCATAATCACGAACAGGAATAGCCTGTTTGAAGTCATCGTAAGAGCGAATATCATTGAAATGATGGTCACGACCGAAAACCGTTTGAGCAGCTTGGTTTACTAACTTTTCTCGCCATTCGGCTTGTACTTCTGCCGAGCGAGCCATCCACTTTTTCTGCTGTGCAACCACATAAGCTGCTATGGGTTTACTGAGTATCGAACGAACTCCCATTTATGTTTCTGTTCTTTGGTTAGATAATTTGCTACGGGGCAAAGATAATAGTTTTTTTTGTTTCGCTATTTATTGCGGGTTTTGGCGAGCAGAAAATGCATAATATTACGATAGCAAGTATTTTTTGAACTATATCAATAAAACGTTTTTTTCGAGCTAAATCCTTAGTTTTATGAGTAAATATGCTCAAAACACAAGTTTTTTATTGAAAAAGCGTCGTATTACCACTCAAAGCAATCTAATAGGCATTATACTTTTCTCTTTTTCAATACTTTTTCAACTTTTTAGAAATATTTTGTAAATAATAGTTGTAAATTTGCGGACAATTTAAAAAAAATTAACCCATAAAGCTCAAAATGGCTGGACTGTTTAACTTCCTCACGAGTGACATCGCGATTGACTTGGGTACGGCAAATACCCTC
>NZ_LXHX01000095.1:0-55815 GCF_001649495.1 Emticicia sp. MM
AATATATAAAGTCCAAAATTTTATATTAAAAAATAAAATTTCTTTAAATAATTCAATTTTTAAAAATTGTACAAAAACAATATGGCTTTAGGTTTTTAGTCGTAATTTTGTAATCCCATTTCACGCATCAATTATTGCTTCAAAGTCAACAACTAAATTAATTATTAACGAATCGACCAGTAAGGGTTCGATTTGTATTTTTTTAAGATAATATGTTTACAGATATTGTTTTTTGATGGTAAACTTAAAAAATGAATATCTTTGAAAAATTCAAAAACTTTGAGAATCAATGATTAATCAACAATTACAGCAACTGGCCAAAGAATTGGCCGGAGAGTTTTATCTGGATGATGTCATGCGTACGCTGTATGCTACTGATGCTTCTGCTTACCGTGAAATGCCACTGGCAGTAGCAATTCCGAAAGATGAATCCGACATTCAAAAATTGATAGCTTTTGCTCGTAAAAATAATACTTCGCTTATTCCTCGTACTGCTGGTACTTCCTTGGCTGGGCAAGTGGTGGGCAATGGTATTATCGTTGATGTATCTCGTACTTTTACTAAAATACTTGAACTAAACAAAGAAGAGCGATGGGTAATAGTACAACCGGGAGTTGTGCGAGATGAATTGAATTTCTTCTTGAAACAAAACGGACTATTCTTCGGCCCCGAAACCTCAACAGCAAATCGTGCTATGATTGGCGGAATGGTAGGAAACAATTCATGTGGCTCAAATTCGGTGGTTTATGGAAGTACCCGAAACCACTTGATGGAAGTAAAAGGCTTTTTGAGTGATGGCTCTTTTGTTGAGTTCAAAAATTTAAGTCTTGAAGAATTCAAACAAAAACTGAATAATACTACAACTCTTGAAGGGCGAATTTACAACCATATTAATACTATTTTGAGCGACGAAGACAATCAAAACGAAATTCGTAAAGAATTTCCGAAGATGAGCATCGAGCGTCGTAATACAGGCTATGCCATTGATGAACTTCTGGAAACCGAAGTTTTTACAAAACAAGGCAAAAACGAAACCATCAAAACTCCACCTTTGGCTGGCGTTTCTTCGGGTGGTGCTTTTAACTTCTGCAAACTGATTGCTGGTTCGGAAGGAACGTTGATGTTTATTACCGAAATAAAACTTCATGTCAATCCACTACCGCCAAAAGTACAAGGCTTGGTGTGTGTGCATGTCAATTCAGTGGATGAATCTTTAAGAGCAAACTTGATTGCTCTCAAATACAAACCTACGGCCGTTGAATTAATCGACCATTATATTTTAGAGTGTACGAAAGAAAATAAAGAACAAAGTCAAAATCGTTTCTTTGTGCAAGGCGACCCTGGTGCGATTTTGGTGGTAGAACTTTCAAACGATGATATTGACGAAGTAAAATCTCGAGCTACCGAAATGGAAGCCGAAATGCGTGCCGCTGGCTTGGGTTATCATTTTCCGATTCTTTTCGGCGAAGACACTAAAAAGATTTGGACGCTTCGCAAAGCGGGTTTGGGGCTTCTTTCTAACCTCCCAGGCGATGAAAAAGCTGTGGCAGTTATCGAAGATACGGCCGTTGATGTAAACGATTTGCCAGATTTTATTAGAGAATTTAATGAAATTCTGACTAAAAATGGCATGTCATCGGTGCATTATGCCCATGCAGGTTCGGGCGAGATTCACCTTCGACCAATCATTAATCTGAAAACAGCCGAAGGACACCGCCAGTTTAGATTGATTGCCGAAGAGATTTCGACTTTAGTAAAAAAATATAAAGGGTCACTTTCGGGCGAACACGGAGATGGGCGTTTGCGTGGTGAATTTATTCGTCAGCAAATTGGCGAGAAAAACTACGCACTAATCAAAGATTTGAAAAAAGTTTGGGACGAACAAAATATCTTCAACCCAAATAAAATTGTCGATACGCCTCCGATGGATAAATTCCTTCGCTACGAAGCCGACCATAAAGTGCCAGAATTTGAAACAATTTTCCGATTCAATAACCAAAATATCCTCCAGCACGCTGAGCAATGTAATGGTTCGGGCGATTGCCGTAAGACCGAGTTGAGCGGCGGAACGATGTGTCCGAGTTATATGGCTACCCGCAACGAAAAAGATACTACTCGTGCCAGAGCCAATATTTTGCGTGAAGTACTCACAAACTCCGACAAGCTCGACCGTTTTGATAGCAAAGAGGTTAAAGAAGTAATGGATTTGTGTCTTTTATGCAAAGGTTGTAAATCAGAATGTCCATCGAATGTTGATGTGGCGAAGTTGAAAATGGAGTTTTTGCAGCATTATCAAGAGAAAAACGGTGTTCCGATGCGGTCTTGGTTGATTGGCAATTATTCAAAAATGAGTAATATTGCATCGTATGTGCCATGGGCTTATAATTTGGTTCTCGGAAATGCTCCTTTGCGTAAAATTGCTAATCGTTTGATTGGTTTTCATCCTGATCGAACAATGCCACTTTTGAGTAACAATACACTCAAACAATGGTATAAAAAATCGGAGAAAACGGATTCTAAATCAGGAAAGAAAGTATATTTATTCTGTGATGAATTTACGAATTTCAATGATGTTGAAATTGGTAAAAAAGCACTTGATTTACTCAATAAGCTTGGTTATGAGGTAATTATCCCAGACCACGTTGATTCAGGACGTGCGTATTTATCGAAGGGATTACTGAAAGATGCCCAAAAATTGGCCAATCAAAATGTGGCATTGTTGAAAGATGTCGTCACCGAAGAAACGCCAATCATCGGAATTGAACCTTCGGCAATTTTGACTTTCAGAGACGAATACCCCGATTTAGTTGAAGCAAATTTGGTAGAATCGGCTAAAAAACTTGCCAAAAACGCTTTGATGATTGATGAGTTTATTGCCCGTGAAATTGACGCAAAACGCATCACGGCTGAAAGCTTTACCAGTGAAAAACGCCTCATTAAATTACACGGACATTGCCAACAAAAAGCAGTTGCTTCTTTAACACCGACTAAAAAAATACTGTCATTGCCTAAAAACTATGAAGTGCATCTCATTCCATCGGGTTGTTGCGGAATGGCGGGTTCGTTTGGTTACGAAAAAGAACATTATGATTTATCAATGAAAATTGGTGAATTAGTGCTTTTCCCGACGGTCAGAAAACAACCCGAAGAAGTAATGATTGCTGCCCCAGGAACAAGCTGTCGCCACCAAATTCATGACGGAACAGGCCGAAAAGCCTTACACCCTGTTGAGATTCTTTGGCAAGCATTGGTCTGATTCTTAGGTGTTTATATCTTTTGGCGATGTTTTTCAAAAAAATACATCGCCAATTTTGTTTTATAGTGGTAGTTTTTATGAATTTTTCGAGTTTTTGCTGAGTAAATATAGTTTTTGTATTTTTATATTAATGTTTTTGTTTAAAATTGTTGAAAAATTTAGCCTTAGATGGCTATAAAAGTGAATCTGAGTTCTAATGGTACATTCAGTAGGTAGATTGCTGGAACATTATAAGAGTGTAACGTGTTTTAATTCTTACTTACACTTACGTACCCACTAAAAAAGTAAAAATGAGTAACCGAAATTTATTAAGTTTAGAGTTGACAACCCCTGTTGACGACGAACGACCTGTATATTTATCAGGTAATTTTTGTGAATGGAATCCCGATGTGTCAGATTTTGAAATGAAGCGTGTGAGCAAGGGAAAATACAAATTTACATTTGCCCCAGAAGTAGCACTTCCTGAAAAAATAGAATATAAATACACACGTGGTGGCTGGGATTTTGTTGAGCTGGATACTTACGGAAACGCACCAAGTAATCGAGTAATTGATAAATTAGCAGGTAATTATGCCGATTTTGTGCCTTATTGGCGACACGATGGCTCTACGGCATTCATCAAAAAATTGATGCCCAAAGTGCAGGTGGTTTCTGAAAAATTCGAAATTCCTCAATTAAGCAAAACACGGAAAGTTTATATTCTTCTCCCGCACGATTATGACCAAAATCTTGACAAACATTATCCAGTTTTATATATGCAAGATGCCCAAAATCTTTTTGGGAAAGGGTCAAGCTACGGTAACTGGGAAATTGATAAACGCCTTTCGCTTTTGACCAAAAAAGAATTGGGTGATGTAATTATTGTGGCCATCGAACACGGCGAAGAAGAGCGTTTCAATGAATATTCACCTTACACTGTCGAGAAAAAAGGTAAAGGTTTGGGCATGAAGTACGCCAATTTTATTGTGCGTAATCTAAAACCATACATTGATGCCAATTATCGCACTAAAACTGAGCGACAATTTACTGGAATTGGTGGCAGTTCGATGGGTGGTTTGATTAGTATTTATGCTGGTTTGATGTACCCCGAAACTATTGGTCGCTTGATGGTGCTTTCGCCTGCTTTGTGGGTTTCTCCTAAAATCTACTTCGATGCTATTGAGTTTTTTAATCCTCTCGATACAAAAATCTATTTATATGGTGGAGGAAAAGAAGGCTCAGCGATGATTCCAAATGTCAAAAAAATGAAAGAGTCGATAGAAAGTCAAGGTTGGGATGCTGAGAAAATACAAATCAAACTTTCGACTGACCCCAAAGGCGAACATAATGAAAAACGCTGGGGACAAGAGTTTCCCAAAGCGATAGAATGGTTATTTTTCTGAGAGTTTTAATAGAAAGCTGAAACCTTAATAGTTAAGGTGTATACAACGCTGATTTTGATGGATTTAATAATCTATAAAATCAGCGTTACTTGTATGGCGGCGGCCAGCCGTCAGCCTTCTAATCTTATACTTTTAAATATGAAATCTTGATAAATATGAAAATCAACATAACAACCAATAACACCGCAGCTAAAACCATTATCTTTCCGTTGGTAGATAATGAAAAATTGGGTGAAAACCTTTCAAAAATTGCCAAACACGTTGGGATTAGTGCCGAAACACTACAACAAGATTTTAAGGCAGGAGCAAAAGAAACATTAGCTTTGTATGGTGCCATCGAAGGACTCGAAAAAGTATATCTTTTAGGTCTGGGGAAAGCTCCAAAAGCGATTGATTTTGTGAAAGTTTTTCGTTCGTTTTTCTATAATTCAAAGAAAAAACTACCTAAAAATGTTGGTTTGAAGCTGAAATTGGCGGGTTTGGAAGCGTACACTGAGCAAATTGTCAATGGACTTTGTTTGGCCGAATACGAAGTGGGTGTATATAAAACTGATGCAAAAAAAGTAGCTGAGTTTTTTACTGAAGAAGCCGTTTTAGAAATTCAAGTAGCTGAAAATTACTTAGAAAGTGCCGAAAAATCAGCCCAATCAGGGCAAGCAATTGCCGAAACGCAAGCCCGAATCATGGCTCTGGTTGATGCACCTGCCAATTATAAATATCCACAAAAAATCGCCGAATTTGCCATAGAATCAGGTAAAAAATACGGTTTTGATGTAAAAGTTTACGATGAAAAACAATGCCTCGAACTTGGTTTACACGCACTTTTAGCAGTTGGTCGTGGAAGTACCGAAAACCCAGCACGGTTTATTGTGATGGAGTATAATAATAATTCATCAGAAAAAGGCAAAAAGATTGGTTTAGTAGGCAAGGGTGTGACTTTTGATACTGGCGGAATTTCAATCAAAGGTTCGGCAAGTATGAGTTATATGAAGTCAGATATGGGTGGAGCAGGAGCAGTTTTGGGGGCAATGGAATTGGCTGCCAAACTAAAACTACCAGTGCATTTGATTGGCGTAATTCCTTCGACGGAAAATTGCGTTGATGGAAATGCTTTGAAACCAAGTGAAGTGATCTCTTCGTATTCAGGTAAAACCATTGAAGTCATTGATACCGATGCCGAAGGAAGATTGATTTTAGCTGATGGACTTTCTTACATCAAGAAAAATTTCGAGCCAGATGTAATCATCGATTTAGCAACGCTCACAGGCAATTGTATTGCAGCCTTGGGTTATGCTGCCGCAGGATTGCTCTCGAACAACGACAAATTGGCCAATGAATTACTTGAAATCGGACAAGAAACTGGCGAAAAACTGTGGCGTTTACCACTTTGGGACGACTATAAAGATATGATGAATTCGGATGTGGCCGATATTAAAAATCTTTCATCAGCACCTATTGCAGGGGCAATTACCGCCGCTAAATTCTTAGAGTTTTTTATTGATGGCCATACAAACTGGGCTCACTTTGATATTGCAGGCTTGGCCTTTGGTGACTCAGAATTTGCCAAAATGAAATCAGCCACTGCTTATGGCGTAAATTTATTGACTACATGGATGAGGAGAATGAATTGATAATGGAGAATTGATAATGATTTATTCTTTCTTAATTATCCATTCTCCATTTTACATTACCCATTAACTAAGTACCTCTCGCAAAACCTGCAATGATTTTATTTCTCCAAACTCTTCAAAATGGATTTGGTAGAAAACAATTATAACTTCAAGTAAATGATTTCTTACGCCTCTGCTCATAAGTAGGGGCGTTTGATAATCGGCAAAGATTAGCTGATTCATGAGTTTTTGGTAGTCGGTATCAAATGGAATCATGGCATTAAATTCCTTGAATTGCGATACGATTTCGCTCGAATCTTGTGGTGAAAATCCTAAAAAGAATGCATATTTTAGCAAAAAAATCAAGTGAAAGTTCTCGAAATGTTCTTCGGTTTCATCCAGAAAAATGAGCGAATGATAAAGGAAATCGAATAAAACTTCATTTTCAGTATGTTCTTTCAGCGTTTTATTCAAGATTTCATCCAAAAACATTCCGATACTTAATTTATGAATTTCGTAAGGAAGGGTGCGAAAAGGAAAACTTGATTTTATCTCCGAAATTCGGTGAAGGTCTTTCTTTTCATCATGATAAACCACCATATCGAGCAGCGAAAGCGGCTGAAAAAGTGCGATTCTGTTTTTGCCTTTGCTACTTCTTACACCGTTTTCAATAAAAGATTGAATACCGAATTTTTCGGTATAAATTTTTACAATAATTGATGTTTCTCGATAACGAATATAGCTAATAACTATTCCCCGAGTTTTATGAAGCATGGTAAAGTAAAAAGAGAAAAAGGATAATCCAGAGAATATCTATAAAGTGCCAATAAATGCTTATTAGCTTGATTTTCAGTTGGTTAGGTGGATTTACACTATAAACAAAAGAATCGACATATTGCATTCGCTGAAACGCATCTTTATTGGCCGATGCCAAGGCAATTAGTCCACCAAGTGTATGCAAAATGTGCAGTCCCGAAAGTACATAAATAAACATTCCGCCCGTATTATTGGCCATCGTTATGCCTGCTGAAAGCATTTTTTGCCACCCAATCCCCTGCAAAATAATAAACAAAATACCCCCCAAAAGCGTAATGCTAATATTGAGTCGGTAACTACGAAAACGTTCTTCCTTAAAGGCTTTATTTGCACCTTGAAGCGTCAAACTACTGGCAAAAATCACGAATGTACTCACCCAAAATACGCCAGGGATTTTTAGCGGAATATCCTGATTACGTGCCTCTTTGGTGATAAAAACCAAGAGTAAAAAGAAAAATAATAGCCCGCTACCAACAATGGCTAAATACAGCATGAAAGCAAATGGTTCACGGCGTTTTGTAAGTCGATTCATAGACCCCCTGCCCCTAAAGGGGAGTGCTTGTTTATGGTGATTAGATTTTAAAGAATCCTTGCCACATTGCGAAGTTTGGGAAACTACTTTTCAAGTCCGTTTCTTGCTCGAAAATACCATAGACTGTCGAACCAGAACCTGTCATTGAAGCATAAACTGCTCCCGCTTGATAGAGTGTTTCTTTTACGTCGGCAATGGTCGGATACTTTAATAACAACATTTCTTCAAAATCGTTTTTAACTATTTTTTTCCATTCAGAAATTGGTTGCGAAAGTGCCGTTTTTAGAGCTATTTGGGGCTTTTTTGGCGATACACCCGAATACGCTTCGGCCGTAGAAATATGAATATCGGGATTTACTAAAACCACAAACTTTCCTTTCAAATCAAGTGTAAAATCTTCAAATTCATCACCTTTATTAAAGCAAAAAACGGGTCTATTTTCGATGAAAAATGCACAATCCGAACCCAGTTTTCGGGCAAAATCCCTTAATTCATCGTTGTTTAGTTTTAGTTCATAGACATCGTTGAGCATTTTTAGTGTAAAAGCTCCATCGGCTGAGCCACCGCCCAAGCCTGCACCCATCGGAATGACTTTGTGCAGATGAATCATTGGCGGAACGCTGATACGGTCTTGCAATAAATTCCATGCTTTTAGGCATAGATTTGAGCTTTCATTGCCAGGAATAGCCAAACCCGAACTCTGGAAAACAGCGTTTGTAGCATCAGGATTTTGGTTGGGAATAATTTCGAGAGCATCGCACCACTCGACAGGGTAAAATACCGACTCGATGTTATGAAAACCATCGGAGCGTTTTTCGGTAATATTTAAGCCAATATTTATTTTGGCGTTTGGAAATGTAAGCATTGAGTCTGATTTCAAAATCCAAATTTACTCAACCGCTCAGTAAATAAATAGTAAAACAATTTTAAGTTTTTCATAAAACGCTTAACTTACTTTAAAATTAACCCTTTAACAGTCAAAAAATATGAAAACAATGAGACTTTTGGTGTCGCTGTTGGCGATAAGTATATTTTTAAGTAACTGTGGAAAGAAAAAAGAGGAGCAAACCGAGCAAGAAAAGGCTATGGAATTGGTCGATAAGATTACGAAGGAAGCCGAGAATATGTCGAACGAAGAACCGAAAGAAGTGGTTGATGCCAAACTTTTGAAGGAGCTTCTGCCCGAAGAGGCCGCAGGTTTAGCCCGCAAAAGTGCCGAAAGCGAAAAAGTAGGGGCAATGGGTTTTATGGTATCGAAGGCGGAGGCAAGATATAAGAATGATGATAGTTCAATAGAAGTGAATATCATTGACGTAGCAGGAACTGGGGCTTTGATGGGAATGGCTGCGTGGTCGATGATGGATATGGACAAAGAAACCGAAAACGGCTACGAAAAAACGACAACCTATAAAGGGAATAAGGCTTACGAGAAGTATAATTCTAAAAATAATGATGGAGAAATGGCTGTAATTGTAGCTAAGCGTTTTGTGGTATCTGTAAAAGGAAGAAATGTAGCAGTCGATAAAATCAAGGATACGCTTGATGATATTGATTTAGGGAAATTGGAAGACTTGAAGTAACAAAAAGGGAAGCGTCGCTTCCCTTTTTGTATTATATTAAAAATTATCACTCCATTGATATGCCTCAATAAGTTTGGTTTCGCCTTCTTTGCCTTTCGCAAAATTGCCGTGTTCCATACCCATAATAAACTCTTGATTGTTGGCTTTTGCTTTATCGTAAATATGCTTGAAAAGGCTTTTGTAGTTAATTTCACCAGTTGTTGGCTCTTTTCGACCTGGCTCATCTCCGATTTGGAAGTATGCAATTTCTTCCCAACATAAATCCATATTTCGAGTCATGCGGCCTTCGTTTCGCTGCATGTGCCACATATCAAACAAAATTTTGCACGATGGGCTGTTTACGGCCTTACAAATCATGTAACTTTGGTCGGAATAACGCAAGAATAAATCAGCGTTATCGCTCAACGGTTCAAGTACCATCGTTAGGTTATGCGGCTCAAAAATATCAGACGCACGACGCAAAGCATCAATTACATTGGCGGTTTGGATACCCAAAGGAAGATTTCGCTCGAAATAGCCAGGCACGACTGTCATGTATTTTGCATTACAACGTTTGGCGGTTTCGACTGAGGCACGACAAGTTTTTAAAAAGTTTTCAAGAAATTCTTTTTTGCCAGTTGCCAACGAAACTTTCCAGTTATCGCCACCATCTACCACAAAAACGCCCATTTTCATGCCGAGTTTGGCAAGTGTTTCTCCGATTTTAGTTTGTGTTTCCACCGAACGACCTAACATGCCGTTATCTTCAAGAGCCATGAAACCATTATCGGCCATGAATTTAAGTTGGTCGAAAAGGTCTTTTCCTGCCGAATTTTCAAACATTCCGAAATGCGGAGCATACAAAAGTTTGTATTTATACGGAGCTGCGTTTGTTGGCGAAGAAGCCAAATCGTTGGCCGCCAAAGCTGTGGCGGTACTTCCGAGGCTTGTTGCACCTGCGGCTAAGACACTTTTTGAAAGAAAGTTTCTGCGATTCATTAGTTTTTATAGAATTGAAGGTTGAATTTTTTAGAGCGAATAAATTTCTTTCAAATATATCATAAAAAAAGCGTTTGGTCTAAACCAAACGCTAATAGTTTTCTCAATACAAAAAGTCCAAATTTTCGGTTTTTACATCTTCGGGTTCGAGTTCTAAGAATTCTTCCCAAAATGGATTTTCGGGCAATGCTGCCTTACAAATAATTGGTTCTTTTTTTACGGGATGTACAAAATACAAGCGTCGAGCGTGAAGATTGATGTTTCCTTCGAGGTTTGGACGAGGAAAACCATATTTTACATCGCCCCGAATCGGGCAACCCATTTTGGCCAGCTGCACACGAATTTGGTGCGGGCGACCAGTAATCGGATTTACTTCGAGCAAATGCGAATGGTTAATTTCACCTAAATAACGGTAAGTCAGTTCGGCTTTTTGTGAGCCTTCTACTTCTTCGTCAAACGCTTTTACAATATTTCGGGCTTCATCTTTTACAAGCCAGTTCGTCAGTTTTCCTGATTTTTTCTCAGGTTTATTGCCCACAACTGCCCAATAAGTTTTCTGAATTTCTCTCTTTCTGAAAAGTTCGTTCATGCGTTCGAGAGCCTTTGAGGTGCGTGCAAAAACCACCAAACCGCTCACGGGGCGGTCAAGGCGATGCACTGTTCCCAAGAAAACATCCCCAGGTTTGTTGTATTTTTCTTTAATATAATGTTTTACGTAGTCTGAAAGCGTTTTATCGCCCGTGCTATCGCCTTGCACCAAAATACCTTGTGCTTTATTGACGATAATGATATGATTATCTTCGTAAACTACTTGAAATGGTTGTTTCTTTGCCATTTTACTTATAAATTAAGACGGGGTCGCCCGTGCGATGTAGAATTCTAATTCTCTAAAAAACGAATAGATTTTTAACAAAAAATCTCAAAAAACTATCGACTGTCGTCTGTTGACCATCGACTACTAAACAAACTCCAAAGCCAGACGTCTGGTTTCTTTGTCGGTTTCTATATAATCTTCGAGCGTTGGTGTACGCACGAAACTCACTTTTTTCATGCAATCTTCAATCAAATCCGACATTTCTAAGAAACCGATTTCATCACGCAAGAAAGCTGCAACGGCTATTTCGTTGGCAGCATTTACTATACACGCCATGTTTCCGCCAACTTCGAGGGCTTCAAATGCAAATCCTAAATTTCGGAAAGTTTCGTAATCAGGCTTCTCGAAAGTTAGTGAGGGAAATTGTGCAAAATCCATTCTCGGAAAATTAGATTTTAAGCGATTCGGATAGCCAATAGCAAACTGAATCGGCACACGCATATCGGGTAAACCCATTTGGGCTTTCATGCTACCATCTTCAAATTGTACCATTGAGTGAATAATGCTTTGCGGATGCACCACCACTTCAATTTGGTCGGGAGTAAGTCCAAAAAGCCACTTTGCTTCTATCACTTCCAAACCTTTATTCATCAACGAGGCCGAATCAATCGTGATTTTTGCTCCCATGCTCCAATTTGGGTGTTTTAGAGCCTGTGCTTTCGTAACGGTTTTCAAAAACTCACGGTCTTTTCCACGGAAAGGCCCGCCCGAAGCCGTCAAAATTATCTTTTCGATGGGATTATGAAATTCTCCCACCAAACATTGAAATATCGCCGAATGCTCCGAATCAACGGGCAGAATGTCAACTTTGTGTTTTTGAGCTAATTCGGTTACTAATTCGCCAGCTACCACTAAGGTTTCTTTATTAGCCAATGCAATATGTTTGCCTGCTTTGATGGCCGCCACCGTTGGAATTAAACCTACATAGCCAACCAAGGCCGTCAGCACCATATTTACGGAGTCCATCGTCACGACTGAAGCCAACGATTTTTCGCCCGTGTAAACTTTAATATCGAGTGGGTCGAGAGCTGCAAAAACTTTATCGTAAAGGTCTTCGTTTGAAATCACAACTACGTTTGGACGAAACTTTGCTGCCTGTTCAATCAATAAATCGGCATTGTTTTGTGCGGTAAGCACTTCTACTTCAAAAATATCAGGATTGGCTTCTACAACCTCCAGAGCTTGTGTTCCTATCGAACCCGTTGAACCAAGAATAGCAAGATGACGTTTTTGCATGAAAAAGGATGAAATAAATAAATCTACCGAAATTTTTTACAAAGTTCGGAAAATTTAATGATAAAGTATTTATTTTAACGTTTCTATTCGGATTGAATTACGAATTACGAATTACGAATTATGAATTTTTTCTTGTAAAGTGTTGATAACAAGTTGATTGTGCTAATATTCGGATATGTTTTTTTAATAATTTAAAATATGCACTATTCATCCTTTTACTCCCCTTTAGGGGTTGGGGGTGTTTAGAGATTAGGGGTACTATGCAAACTGCTGAAGACCAATTCCAATTTTTTGAAGGCGTATTTTTTGAAAGCTTCGGGCGTGACCTTCAAGTAACCGAGTATCGACTATTGCAGGGCGGAAGTATCAACGTGACCGTGCAGGTAGTTACCAACGAAGGCAAATACTTTGTGAAATATAATACTCGAAATCACGAAGGAATGTTTGAAACCGAAGCCCGTGGTCTTGACTTATTGCGTGAGACTAACATCATTCGTGTGCCTGAGGTAATTAACTGGGGACGACGTGACGGACAAGATTATTTAGTGCTGGAAAACATAGAATATACCAAGCCAAACTTCGATTATTGGGAAATGTTGGGTGAGAAAATAGCCGCCTTACACCGAAATACTGACGAAAAATTTGGACTAAATTTTGATAATTACATAGGCTCACTTCGCCAAAACAATGAGCAAAAAGATGATTGGTTGAGTTTTTTTATCGAAAAACGCTTAAATCTTCAAGCTGGCTTGGCTTATTATAATGAATTGATTAGCAAAGAGTTATACGAGAAATTTCAGCAATTTTATAAAGTTTTACCCGAATTGTTGCCAAACGAACCAGCTTCACTATTACACGGTGATTTGTGGACAGGAAACGTAATTACTAATAATGATGGCGAGCCAACGCTCATTGACCCCGCCGTTTATTACGGAAATCGTGAAATGGAAATTGCCTTTACAACACTTTTTGGTGGCTTCGATAAGCGTTTCTATGATACTTATAATGAAGCCTATCCATTACAACCTCGCTTTGATATGCGTGTGCCGATTTATAATATATACCCGCTATTGGTTCATGTAAATTTATTCGGAACGAGTTATTTACCGCCCGTGATTCGGACTTTAAATAAGTATCTGTAAAAGTCGTTCGTTTTGTTATAAATTGTTAAAAGAGTTGCCTGTTGTTTTCTTTACTTTAAAAATTAAACAATCTGCAACTAAAAACTACAACCTAAACTACCATCAGATTACAACCTCTAATATCTGAATTATCAAAACGGCCAATAATACTGAACGATTGATTTTCAATATTATATGCTCCCAAATCTTGGGTTTCTATGAAGCAGCAAGAATCAATATTTGCCAAATCTACTACATTGATTCCACCACGAATGAGCGTTCGTTCATTGTTGTTTTTAAAATTAACCGTCGAAATAATCTTGAAAGGGTCGTTGATTTCTCGAAGTAAAACTTTCATCGTTTGTGGTAATTCAAAAATCCCATCACCCTTTGAATATCCTTGCGAAAGTAGTTCGGTCATGCCATATTCCGAATGGATTTTTTCAATGCCAAAAGCTGAGGTCAGAATTTCATGAACTTCTTCACGCAAAAGTTCTTTTCTTCTACCTTTCATTCCACCCGTTTCCATGACAATCAATCTATCTTTTAGTTTTTCCATAAAAGATAAATCTTCGCCCGATTCAGCCAAATCGAGCAAAGCAAAAGTTACGCCAATCAACAAAACCTTTCGCTTTGAATTTTGGTTAGATAACTGGCGGAGTTGTTGAATTAATTCAGTAGTATTTTTTAGATAAAAACCTGATTCTCTTGAATAAGTGCGATAAATAAAACTCTGCACCATATACACCAACGACGAATTATTTCGTTCAAGGTAAGAAGGTAACAAAGCTAAAATATGGAAGTCGCTCAGTGGGCCATAAAACTGCTCGAAGATTTGCTGACTGATATATTCATAGAAAGGCAAATCGCTTACTAAATGTTTGCTTGTTGTATCGCCAGTTGTGCCGCTACTTTCAAATATTATTTGTGTAGGAGCAGCATCCGACACTATTTTATGGTGTTTGAAAAACTGAATCGGTAAGAAAGGGATTTTTTCCAGACGACTAACTTTTGTAGGATTTACTTTCAGAAAACTTAGGTATTCTTTGTAAGTGTAATTGCTGGCAGCTTGAAAACGAAAGATTTCTAAAGCTAATTCTTCAAAATCGTGTGGTCTTACTGAGGCATCGCTCAATTGTAAAACTGCCGATTTTAGTTCGTCACGAATACTCATTGAAAATTTTATAATTTTTACTAAATTAGCAGAAAATAGTCGATAGGCGACACTTGATAGTTCACAAAATTAACCGTGGGCTGTTATCTAAATGACCATGGACTAATCAAAATTACATAATTACGATGAAAAAGGTTTCAGGATTTATCATATTAGCAGCAATAGGCTTATTAATAGGTTGTTATAAAGAGGTATCTTTTGATGTAAAACCAGCCATTGAATTTAGAAGTTTGAAAAAAGAAATCAGAATTGACCAATTTGCGGGTTCAAAAAAAGATTCTGTTATCTTAACAATTAAATTTCAAGATGGTGATGGCGATTTGGGTTTAAACGAAAAAGAAAAAAACACAGCCGAACTAACAAACGATTTTAACTATATCATCAGAATTTTCCGTAAAAGAAGAGGCGTTTTTACTGAATTTATACCTGATGTGCCATATTCTGGGTATTTTCCTCGCTTAAAAACTGATGGAAAAACTGGCCCAATCGAAGGAACAATTGACTATTCGATAGATTTTCCCCACCCATTTACGCCAGTGAAAGATTCTTTGAAGTTTCAAGTAACAATCAAAGACCGAGCAGGAAATATTAGTAATACTACCGAGTCTGAAGTAATTGTATTAAATGAGTTTTGATGAAAGTTTACAGTTGATGGTCAACAGTCCACAGTAAAATTCCTATTACTTTTGTATTCTGTGGACCGTTGACCATTAGCTGTGGGCTCAAAGAAGCGTTGCCCCCGTACCATTTACTTTTGGGTAAACAGGCTTACCTTTATCGAGATAAACACCCGTTGCAGGGTCATTAGCAATTAAAATCGAGCCATCCATATCTACATAATCAAGCAAAGGTGCGAGTTGGCCAATTGCCGAAATTCCGATACTTGTTTCGGTCATGCAGCCACACATCACTTGTAGGCCTAAGCTTCGAGCTTCGGCAATCATGCGTAATGCGGGCGTAATTCCACCACATTTTGCCAGTTTTATGTTTACGCCATCAAATTTCCCAACGCATTTTTTTACATCTTCTTCCACGATACAACTTTCATCTGCAATTAGAGGTAGAACCGACTCTGCCATTATTTCGAGCATTGGTTCATAATCATCTTTTTGCATGGGCTGTTCGATAAACTCAACGCCCAATTCGGCAAAAGCTTTTGAGTTTTCAATCGTTTCTTCTACGCCCCAAGCACAGTTGGCATCTACTCTGAAAAGTGCATCAGTATGCTTGCGAAGTTCACGGACAATCTCCACATCGTGGTCGGTGCCGAGTTTAATTTTATAAATCGGAAAATCGAACTCTTGCATTTTTTCAACCATTTTTTCGATGGTATCAATGCCAATTGTATAGTTTGAATATGGAGCTTTCTTTATATCTAATCCCCAAATTTCGTACAGTGGTTTTCCTTGTTTTTTTCCCCACAAATCCCAAGCAGCCATGTCTAAGGCACAATGTGCGAAAGGGTCATTTTTTAGGTAAGGATACATAAATGCCCAAAAATCTTCGGGACTATCAAGCTCATAGTTTTCGATAATACTCTGATATTCAGTAAGTTTATCTCTCATTCCTTCGGCCGTAACACCATAATAAGGAATCGGTGTAGCTTCGCCATAACCACTGAGGTCGCCGTCTTGAAGTTCTACAATAAATGCATCAATATCATCACGAGAACCATGTGCAATTGTAAAAGTATGCCGCATTTGCAGCGTAAGAATATGGAATTTTAGTTTCATTTGATGAAGAGGAAAAATGATGTTGATTTGATAAAATGGTGTGAAAGTTTTTTGAGAAAAGTTTTAGAACGCAGATTATTATGATTTTTAAGATTAATAAAGATGTCATCATAAAACATCATCACAATCATAATAATCTGCGTTCCATATTTTGATTAACTACATATTCACCAACTCATTCCCACGAAGTACAGGAACAACATCATACAAATCACGTTGTAGGCAATAACTAATGTCTTTATTAATACCCAAACGTTGCAAGCGACGAATGTGCGATGAGTTGGCCAAATAGCCCAGCATGTCATCTTTAGCTTGTTGATACATTCTCATGGCCATAATTGCACTATCTTCGGCTACAAAAAACTCATTTTGCACTGCATCTACCAATGCACCCGCAAAAAGCGTATCTTCCAAATTTGTTCTACCTTTCCAGCCTGCACACAATACCAAAACATCATAAGGTTGAGTTTTCAAATACTCAACAATCGCATTGAGGTTTAAGAATGCACCAACTAAAACTTTTACGGCCGAACTCTTAGCTTTCGTAATTGAATAGGTGCCGTTCGTAGTTGTCATGGCAATTTTTTCGCCAATCAGTTTTTCGTCCATGTAGCTGAAAGGTGAGTTGTCAAGTTCAAAACCCTCTACTTTTTGAGCATTACGCTCGGCTGCTGCAATAAATCCTTTGGCTTGTAAGGCTTGACATTCTTCAACGGTTTCTACGGGAATAATCGCTTTTACGCCATAGGCAAAGCCCGTGACCATACAAGAAGTGGCTCTGAAAATATCTGTAACGATTACAATCGTATTATCAATATTATGAAGATGGAGTAAATCTGGTGTTAAACAAACGTCAATATTTTTCATTTTAAAAACAATGATTCTTGATAAAAAAAACTGCTGCAAAGATGCCAAAAAATATGCTCAAATCTGACAACTTTCGCAAAGATGTCAGATTTTGGTCACAAACTTTCAAAATATAATTCAGTTTTCTAAAAATAATCCTACCTTTTTTATCTTTTTCTGCTAAAAATATGGGAATTGTGAAAATACTATCGTAATTTTGCACCCGAAAAATCAAATGAGTGAATGGTATAATGAGAGAATGTTAGAATACTTTTTTAGCAAATTCACTCATTCCTTCATTCACTCATTCAAAATTCTACAATAAAACTCATCAAAAAAATTATATGGCATCAGTTAGACCAGATGAAGTTTCGGCAATCCTGCGTGAGCAATTGGCAGGTTCAAGAACCGAAGCCGAACTCGAAGAAGTTGGTACAGTGCTACAAATCGGCGACGGTGTAGCACGTATATACGGTTTATCAAAAGTTCAAGCCGGTGAATTGCTGGCGTTTGAAAATGGCTTGAAAGCCTTAGCACTTAACCTCGAAGAAGATAACGTAGGGGCGGTATTATTAGGCGATTCGACAGGTATCAAAGAAGGAGCAACAGTAAAACGTACAGGTGAAATCGCCTCTGTAAAAGTAGGTGAAGGAATCGTAGGGCGTGTTGTAAATACTTTGGCAGAACCTATCGATGGAAATGGCCCGATTCAAGGCGAAACTTTTGAAATGCCATTGGAGCGTAAAGCACCAGGTGTAATCTATCGTCAGCCAGTAACTGAGCCTTTACAAACAGGTATCAAATCAATTGACGCCATGATTCCAATCGGTCGTGGACAACGTGAGTTGGTTATCGGTGACCGTCAGACGGGTAAAACTGCTGTTTGTATTGATGCCATCATCAACCAAAAAGAATTCTACGATAAAGGCGAACCAGTATTTTGTATTTATGTAGCTTGTGGACAAAAAGCATCTACGGTGAAGGCTGTTGAGCAAACACTTCGCAAATACGGTGCAATGGACTACACAGTTATCGTAAATGCGGGTGCTTCTGACCCATCTCCGATGCAATTCTTTGCTCCGTTTACGGGTGCTGCCATCGGTGAATATTTCCGTGATACTGGCCGTCCAGCATTAGTTGTTTATGATGATTTATCTAAACAAGCTGTTGCTTACCGTGAGGTATCCTTATTGCTTCGTCGTCCGCCAGGTCGTGAGGCTTATCCAGGAGACGTTTTCTACTTACATAGCCGTTTGTTGGAGCGTGCTGCGAAAATCAGTTCTGATGATACGATTGCAAGCAACATGAACGACCTTCCTGCTTCATTGAAAGGTAAAGTAAAAGGTGGTGGTTCATTGACAGCCCTTCCGATTATCGAAACGCAAGCGGGTGACGTTTCTGCATACATCCCTACTAACGTAATTTCGATTACTGACGGTCAAATCTTCTTGGAGTCTAACTTGTTCAACGCAGGTATTCGTCCAGCGATTAACGTAGGTATCTCGGTATCACGCGTGGGTGGTAATGCTCAAATTAAGTCAATGAAGAAAGTAGCAGGTACTTTGAAACTTGACCAAGCACAATTCCGTGAATTGGAAGCGTTTGCTAAGTTTGGTTCTGACCTTGATGCTTCTACAAAATTGACTATCGACCGTGGTCGTAAAAACCAAGAGATTTTGAAGCAAGCTCAATTCTCGCCTACACCAGTTGGTGAGCAAGTAGCAATCATTTACGCTTCAATCAATGGTGTAATGGATAAAGTAGATGTAAGCAAAGTAAAAGCGTTTGAAAACGAATTTATTACATTGTTGAAAGCTCAAAATCCTGAAGTTATCACTAAACTTGCGGCTGGTAAATTAGATGATGACATTACAGCTATCATCAAAAAAGTTGGTAAAGAATTAGCAGAGAAATACGCTTAATACAATTAAGAATGTAGAATTGAGAATTGAGAATTGAGAATAAGGAAAAATTCTACCTTCATTTTTAATTCTCAATTTTTAATTCTTAATTAATTAAAAAGATGGCTTCATTAAAAGAAGTAAGAAATAGAATTGTTTCGGTAAATTCTACGACACAGATTACCAAGGCAATGAAAATGGTATCGGCGGCGAAACTTCGTCGTGCTCAAGATGCTATTGTGCAGATGCGTCCGTATGCGAATAAGTTGAACGAATTGATTTCAACTGTTTCGGCAAATACAGAAGTAGGAGCAACGAGTCCATATACCAAAGTACGTACCGTTGAGAACGTATTAATCATTGTTGTAACCTCAGATAGAGGTCTTTGTGGTGCTTTCAACTCAAATGTTGTAAAAGCTGCATTGGCTCTTGTTCAAGAGAAATATGCTCCTCAAGCTGCTAAAGGAAAAGTAGAAATCATGCCTTTGGGTAAGAAAGGTGGTGAAACTCTACAAAAACGTGGCTTTAAAGTAAATACTGAGTATATGGATATTTTCCAACGCTTGAATTTTGCAACTGCTCGTCAGGCTGCCGAACAAGTGATGGAAGCTTTTACTAATGGTAAGTATGATGTAGTTGAGATTATTTTCAACGAATTTAAAAATGCTGCAACGCAAATTATCCGTGCAGAGCAGGTTTTGCCTTTGGTTGAGAAAAAAGATAATACTTCTAAAGCTGGTGCTATTGATTATATCTTTGAGCCATCTGAAGAGGAGATTGTTTTGGAGTTAATGCCAAAAGCTATCAAAATGCAGATATTTAAAGCAGTTCTTGACTCGAATGCGTCGGAACACGGAGCCAGAATGACTGCAATGGACAAAGCAACTGATAATGCTAACGAATTGCTTCGTACTTTGAAAATTGAGTATAACCGTAGTCGTCAAGCAGCCATTACTAACGAAATCTTAGAGATTGTTGGTGGTGCAGAGGCTTTGAAAGCACAGTAAAAGATTATAGTTCTTATATACAAAGGCGGCGATATATCGAAAGATATGTCGCCGTTTTTTGTTATGCTATTCTTTGATTTTCCATTACATTGTTGGCACAATTTAGAAAATTGTATTACAACTCCTGTACACTCATCACACCTAAGTTTTCAAATAATTTCGACCAATAAAGTGTAATTGTTGGGTTATTTTCTTTGATTGAACTCGTTGGTTCAAAGGGTAATATCATCGAAATATCAGGGCCATTCAGAGCTAAATCTTTATATTTTTCGGCATCAGCTTTTGCCCAACTTTCTGCTTCCGAGTTATCTTTTGGTGGGTTTATCTGAAAATCTCGACCACTTTTCACACTTTCTACCATATCGCTCAGATAATAAACTTTTACTACTGCACCTGATTCTGAAGCTTTAGCAATGACTGGAAGGCTCGCCAAAATATTAGTTTCACGATTGGAAGCATTATCATTTTGAGCGTTGAGACGTGTTAGTGCTTGTTTGGTTATGAAGGTGCGTTCTTTTCTAATTGATAAGTCATAAGAGGTTTTAATGGCCTCTAAATCAGTGGCATTTACGCCTTCGGTGTCTTCCATTTCGGTGCGGCAAGTGAGCGAAAGGCAACGCCCTTTGGCAGTATTTTCATGAATATAGTAAATCTCAAATTTATCGCCCGATTTCCTTACATTTTCTTCGATAATACTATTGAGTGCTTGCTGGTATTTTTGGGCCACAAAAGGCTTAGATACATCAACACTGGCGGTTTTATCGATGAAAATAAGCGTATGAATGGCTGGTGCATCTGCTTTATTTTCGTTTTTTTGAGCTTTTTTTTCTCCGCATGAAGCAAGAATTAATATTAATGATAAAAAGATAAGAAAGTGATTGACATTGGGCTTTTTCATCAAATTATTGTTAATAGGCTATTGGCCTAAATTATAAATGCTTTTTTCACGTTCAAGTCAGACCTTTGGGGCAGACCCATTGCAAAATTAAACTTTCAATATTTCAACTTTAAAAGTTTTCTATAAGTGGTATCAGCGGGCGAGTTTTTCTCCCAATAAGCATTTTGAATGGTTGCTTTCAGTACTGCTCTTGACGTTAATTTCTTTTTTCTTACTTCATACGTATCTTCCCAACCGATAATCTGGTGAGGAAAACCTTTCTCAAAAATGATTCTTAAATCTCGCTGACTTTCAGGAAACTTAATTTGATAGTCCATCAAGTCTTTACCCTTAAATGTTGAATCGCCTTTATAGGGTTCGAGTTTAATTTTGGTCATTTCGGCCTGCACTTTTTTATGACGCAAACGCAAAAACGTCATGCTGGGTATCAACAAAACATTGCCTTTGGGTAGTTGTTCTATAGGTAATAGCCTAATCTTTGTCCAGAGTTCATCTTCGAGCATGGCATAATCAATATGACATTCTTCTGAAACTTCTTCTTCAAAATACGATTTCCCAAGTATTTGATACCCGTTTTGGTGATAATTTAGCTGCATAAAACTCTGCCCGCACCACTCTTGGTTAGTATTTGTCACCTTGAGCGTTGCAGAAAATGTATTGGTTTGAATAGGTGTGAAAACCGATGTGTACATCGAATAATCATAAATACCCGTAACAAATTTTTTAATAAAATTGAGTTTTAGTACTGGTGTTGCCTTTTCTTTGGCATCTGACTCCAGTTTTACCTGTTTGTCCAAACGAAAATCTTCACTGACAAATACCATTACGGCTTCGCCTTTATTGAGCTTTCCGTATTGAGCTTGTTGTAAATCATAACTACTGATTTCGGCTTTATTCGTAAACCAGTATTTTCTAAACTCCTGACTGTCAGATAATTGTATTTGTTTTTTTTCGTTTTTGTTAGTACAAGCAGTAATTATAAATAATAGGCTAAAAATTATAGTATAATATTTCATTCTTTGAGGTTTGTTGCAAATAATCTTTCAAAATTAATCAAATTGTGTGGTACTTATATAATGATAGAGTGTTAATGATTCGTTATTACACGTTATTTTGTTGCATTATCACTTTTTGCCTTTCCAGCTAATTAAAAATACACCGATTAAGACGAAAAATGTCCCGATGATTTGTTCGAGCCAGATGTTTTCTCCCAAAAATGCTGTTGCCAGAAAAATCGTAAAAATTGGCCCAATACTCGCAATTATTGAAGCATTACCTGAACCTACATGCTTGATTCCTTCAGATAACATAAAAGTTGGCAAAACTGTTGAGAAAACGGCCATCGAAAGCGAAATAATATAAACAGGCATCGGAAAATTAAAAATGGCAAGTCCGTTTTCGATGTAGCAATGAATGATTGTTGGAAAAAGTGCCGAGATAATCACCCACGAAGTAAAGCGTGTAGTACCGAGTTTTGCGATGAGGCCGTCGCTACTAATGAGATAAAACGCATAGGTGAATCCACTCAAAATTACCCAAAAAGCACCCAAACCGATGTTTTTTTGCTGATGAGCATCAAAGTTTTTCAAGAATGCTAAAACGATTCCGAGATAAGTGATACCGAGAGCTAACCATTGAAGGCGAGTTATTGATTTTTTGAGTAAAATTGCTCGAAGAATCAAGACAAAAGTTGGGTACACAAAGAGCAAAATTCGCTCTAAACTGGCCGTGATATAATTCAAGCCCAAGAGATTGAAATAGGCCGAAACATAATATCCTACAAAACCGACTGCAAAGAGTTTTAGCCAAGTAAGCATCTGTACTTGTGGGTGCGATTCTTCTTGGATTCTTTTCCGAGATAAAATGAAAATATAGAATGGCACCGAAAATAAAAATCGGAGCGAAAGCAACGAAATCGTATCAATGCCGAACTCGTAAGCCGATTTAATGAAGATTCCTTTTAAAGCAAAACCAAACGCTGCCCCAAAGACCAATCCTGCTCCTAACCAATAATTTGAGCGTTTGGGCATAAAAAATAACCAAATATTAACAGAATGAACGAATGAATATGATAGATTTGCTAAAAGAAATTTAAGCAAAAAATAGCAGAATGTCTAAAATTAGCCTTTTAAGATTAGAATTACTTGAAAAGTCAAATTTTTTATTGCTATTGTTAAATTTTTTAAGCTAATTCAACCCTATGTTTTACCATTTTTTTTAGCAGCATGGCAACCAAAGCAAAATTAAAGAAAGAATCAGAACAAACCATTAGTATTAAACCACGCGAACACAAGAAGCCAATGTTGATGGAAATAGCTTGGGAGGTATGCAACCAGGTAGGGGGGATTTACACCGTTATTCGCTCAAAAGTACCTTCAATGGTAGAGGAGTGGGGCGAAAATTATTGTCTCATTGGGCCATATTTTCCAAATACGGCGATGATTGAATTTGAGCCAATCGCTGACCTTGACGAATCGCCATTTGGCAAAACCGTTAAGAAAATGCAAGAAATGGGCTTTGACGCTCATTATGGACGTTGGCTCGTAACAGGTAAGCCAAAAATTGTATTACTTGATTTTAAAGCTCTTTTAAAAAGCACCAATGATTATAAATTTAAACTCTGGGAAAGACATCAAATTTCGACACTAAATGCCGAGCCACTCGTTGACCAAGTAATTGCTCTTGGTGAAATGATTCGTGTATTTCTAAGCGAATTTGGCGAAACAAATGGCTATAAAAATGATATTGTTGCTCATTTCCACGAGTGGATGGTTGCAACGGCATTGATTGATATTCGGACGGATAATGTGCCAATTTCTACAGTTTTTACGACTCACGCAACTATGTTGGGTCGTTACATTGCAGGAAATGAGGCTGATTTCTACGAAAAATTATCAGGATACGATTGGGACATTGAAGCCAAAAATTATGGAATCGAAGCTCAAGCGAAAATTGAACGTTTGGCTGCTCAAAAATCTCATGTACTTACAACCGTGAGCGATGTAACCGCCAAAGAATGTGAGGTGTTTTTTGGAAGAACCTGCGATTTGATTTTGCCAAATGGTCTGAACGTAACTCGTTTTGCCGCTACGCATGAATTCCAGAATTTACACATGAAGTATAAAGAAAAAATCCATCAGTTTGTGATGGGGCATTTCTTCCAAAGTTATTCGTGGGATTTAGATAATACACTTTATTTCTTTACTTCGGGGCGTTACGAATTCCGCAATAAAGGCTATGACCTTACACTCGAAGCCCTCAAACGACTCAATTTTAAACTCGTACAAGCAGGTATTGATACAACGGTAGTAATGTTTATTATTACCAAAAATCCAGTACATTCGATTGACCCCGAGGTATTGCAGTCGAGGGCTGTGATGGAAGAAATTCGTCAGACTTGCGAATCAATCGAAAAGCAAATCGGCGAGCATCTTTTTCACGCTTCGGCATCGAACGACGACCCAAATCTACCAGATTTGAATGAATTTGTGGATGAATATTGGAGACTTCGTCTGCGTCGTACGATTCAGACTTGGAAAACCAAGAAACTGCCTCATACTGTAACGCACTTGCTCAAACAACCTGACGATATTACTAATTATTTGAAAGAAACCAACTTACTCAACCACGAGCAAGACCGAGTAAAATTTGTGTATCATCCAGATTTTATTTCGCCAACCAATCCACTTTTTGGTATGGAATATAGCCAGTTTGTACGTGGTTGTCATTTGGGAGTATTTCCGAGCTATTATGAGCCTTGGGGCTACACGCCACTTGAGTGCGTAGTACGAGGGATTCCGACCGTGACGAGTGATCTCTCAGGTTTCGGAGATTTCATTATGCAATTAATGAAAGACTATGATAATGTGGGTGTTTATGTGGTCAATCGTAAAACTAAAAATTTCGATAAAGCCGCCGATCAACTGGCAGAGATTTTATACAAATTCGTAACCATGAATCGCCGTGACCGTATCATGCAGCGTAATCGTGTTGAGAATATTTCCGAGATTTTCGACTGGACAAACCTTCGTTCATACTACGATACTGCCCATGATTTAGCTCTCAAACGCAAGGGCGTAACTCGTATGTAATGTCTATAAAAAATAGTAGTATTTTTGTTGGTTTACTGCTACTTTAGTATAGAAATATTTAAAAATATACAATTTTGAATAAAATATAAAACACATAAAGTGCTGTTTGTCAGTAGTTTATGTGTTTTTTGTTATAGGGCTAACACGAAATATCACAATTTTGTGTAATTTTGTCAGTTCATCATAATCAACAAATGGCCTTAATGATTTTTAGCACTATTTTCGCCTATTTAGCAGGCTCAATTCCCACAGCAGTTTGGTACGGTAAAATTTTTCATGGAGTAGATGTTCGTCAGCACGGAAGCGGCAATGCAGGAGCAACCAATTCCCTTCGTACACTTGGCAAAAAAGCAGGTATCATTGTTCTCATCGTCGATTTCTTGAAGGGTTTTTTAGCTGTGAAAGCTGCAAGCCTTTTTTCAACCGAAACAGACAGTATTTTGCCTTTAATTATGGGGTTGGCCGTGATTGCTGGACATATTTTCCCGATTTTTGCACAGTTCAGAGGCGGTAAAGGCGTGGCTACTGCAATGGGCGTTTTGGTGGCTACTTTCCCGTGGGCGGCTTTGGGATGTATGGTGATTTTTATGATTATCGTATTTGCTACCAAATATGTGTCGTTGGGATCGATTCTCGGGGCATTGGCTTTCCCGATTCAGTTGACTTTCAATCTGTGGAATGATAATGCCGATAAATATGCCATTGGTTTTGCTTGGCTGATATTCATTATTTTGGCTGTTATGCACCGTCAGAATATTCAACGCCTACTTAAAGGAACTGAAAGTAAGTTTGGTGCGAAGAAATAAACGCATAACTTTGTATTAGATAGAAAACCACAAATCAATGAACACTTACATCGAACAAAATAAAGACCGTTTTTTAGACGAACTTTTTGATTTTCTTAGAATTCCGTCGGTAAGTGCCGACACCAAATTTCAGCCAGATATGCTTCGTGCGGCTGAATTTGTAAAAGAAAGATTGTTAGAAGCTGGTCTCGATAAAGCCGAGATTTGCCCAACCGCAGGCCACCCAATTGTGTATGCTGAGAAAATTGTAGATGCTTCATTGCCAACAATTTTGGTTTATGGTCACTACGATGTGCAACCTGCCGACCCTTACGAATTATGGGATTCTCCACCGTTTGAGCCAACTATAAAAGTAACCAAAAATCACCCCGATGGAGCAATTTTTGCTCGTGGCTCGTGCGACGATAAAGGTCAAATCTATATGCATGTAAAAGCAATAGAAATGATGCTGGCACAAGGTGGTTTGCCGTGTAATGTAAAAATAATGTTCGAGGGCGAAGAAGAAGTTGGGTCTGAAAACTTAGGCGTTTTTGTGAAAGCAAACAAAGAAAAACTCGCCGCTGACTTGATTTTGATTTCTGATACTTCGATCATTGCCAACGATATTCCTTCAGTAGAAACGGGCTTACGTGGTCTTACGTACATGGAGGTTGCAGTTACTGGCCCGAACCGTGATTTGCACTCGGGCGTTTATGGTGGAGCAGTGGCAAACCCTGTAAATGTACTTTGTCAGATGATTGCTTCCATGCACGATACCGATGGAAAAGTGACAATTAAAGGTTTCTACGATAAAGTTGCCGAACTTTCGCAAGCCGAGCGTGATGATTTAGAGTCTGCACCGTTCGACTTAGAAGAATATAAAAAAGACCTTGACATTGCCGAAGTTTCGGGCGAGAAAGGCTATACTACTCGTGAGCGTGCAAGTATCCGCCCAACGCTTGATGTAAATGGTATTTGGGGCGGCTATACGGGCGAAGGCTCAAAAACAGTATTACCATCAAAAGCATTTGCCAAAATTTCGATGCGACTCGTACCTGACCAAGATTGGGAAGAAATCGCTGATTTATTTGAAGCACACTTCAAAGCGATTGCTCCACCAACAGTGAAGGTTGAAGTAAGTCGCCACCACGGTGGACAACCTTACGTAACACCAACTGATTCTGCGGGTTATAAAGCCGCAGTATTAGCTTTGGAAGAAGCATTTGGGAAGAAACCAGTACCAACAAGAGGCGGTGGAAGTATTCCGATTGTGGCTTTATTTGAGCAAGAATTAGGTCTGAAATCAATCCTTTTAGGCTTTGGTTTAGACTCTGATGCCCTGCACTCACCTAATGAGCATTATGGTTTGTTTAATTTCTTCAAGGGAATCGAAACAATACCTTTGTTCTTTAAACACTATGCAGAATTAATGAAGTAAAACTATGGAAAAACGATTCAATAAGTCGGTTTTTGAAGAACTAAAAAGCATTTTGCAAGACCGTGTAACGAGCGAAACAAACATTCGAAACGAACACGGTGTTGGTTATAGCTATCATGTTTGTACTCCACCTGATTGTGTTGTTTTTCCTAAAAATACCGAAGAAGTTGCCGAAATCGTAAAGATTTGTGCCAAACACAAAACTCCGATTGTTCCTTTTGGAGCAGGCACTTCGCTCGAAGGACACATTTTAGCCCTCGAAGGTGGCGTATGTATTGATTTAAGCAAGATGAATACTATCATCGAAGTCAATACTGATGATATGTACGTAACGGTAGAGTCGGGCGTGACACGTAATCAAATAGATGAAGTCTTAGAAGGAAGTGGCTTTTTCTTTCCGATTGGACCTGGGGTAAATGCAACTTTAGGTGGCATGGCCAGCACCAGAGCATCGGGAACAAATGCGGTGCGTTATGGCACAATGAAAGACAACGTGCTGACACTCAAAGCAGTTTTGCCCAATGGCGATGTAATTCATACTGGCAGCAAAGCCAAGAAATCATCGGCTGGCTATGACCTTACTCGATTATTGGTTGGAGCAGAAGGTACACTCGGAGTCATAACTGAGCTTACACTTAAACTTCATAGCTATCCAGAGGCTATTTTTGCGGCAGTATGTTCGTTTCCGAGTGTTGAGTTGGCGGTTAAAACTGCCATCAAAACTATCCAAAAAGGTATTCCGATTGCAAAAATTGAACTACTCGACGACCAAATGATGCGTGCCATCAATCTGTACTCTGCTCTCAATTATGCCGAAAAACCTACGCTTTTTTTAGAATTTGGAGGTTCAAAGGCTGAATTAGAAGAACAAATAAGAAAAGTAGAAGAAATTGCCAATCAGCACGGTTTGATAGAGTTTTTGTGGGAAAAAGGCGAAGAAAACCGTAAAAAACTCTGGCGTGCCAGAACCGATGCCGCACCAGCTTCGGTAGCTTTGCGAGAAGGAGGAAAATTAATGTCAACTGATGTCTGCGTGCCGATTTCAAAACTGGCTAAGTGCATTGTTGATACTCAAGTTGATATTGCTGAAAGTAATATTTTAGCACCAATTTTAGGTCACGTCGGTGATGGGAATTTTCACTTGACTATCGTGATTGACCCAAATGATGCCGACGAATTTGAGCGAGCAAAAGCCCTCAACGAAAGATTGGTAAAACGAGCCTTAGATTTTGGTGGAACTTGCACAGGAGAGCATGGAGTTGGAGTCGGAAAGCTTCACTTTATGCAGTCCGAACACGGTGATGCACTTAACCTAATGCGAACCATCAAACGGGCCATAGACCCTGATAATATTATGAATCCAGGTAAATTATTGCCTTAGAGCATAGTTTTTTGAGGGTGATATTATTTGCCTTTGAATGGATTTATCAAATAATGTTTTGATAATTTTAGGAACGTCCAATTTGGACGTTCCTACGAGAAAATTTTACCGCTAATTAATATTTTAATTTTTAATTGAAGACAGTAATCCTATGTCACTTGGCTTAGAAAAATTAGCAACCGAATCCTCTTCACACTACGATAATCTCGAAAAAATGTCAGTTCGAGAATTGCTCGAAGGCATTAATAACGAAGATAAAACGGTGCCTTACGCTGTAGAAAAATGTATTCCACAGATTGAAGCATTGGTAAGTCAGATTGTACCACGCATGAAAGCAGGTGGACGTTTGTTTTATATCGGTGCAGGTACAAGTGGACGTTTGGGTGTAGTAGATGCCTCGGAGTGTCCGCCGACGTTTGGTGTACCTTTTGGAATGGTTGTGGGAATCATGGCGGGTGGTGATAGAGCTATCAGAAAAGCCGTTGAAAATGCTGAAGATGACATAGAGCAAGCATGGAAAGATTTGGAAGAGTACGAGATAAATACCAATGATTGTTTGATAGGTATTGCGGCATCGGGTCGCACCCCTTACGTAGTTGGAGGTTTGCGTACAGCACGCCAAAATGGAATCTTGACAGGTTGTGTAGTTTGTAATGCAGGAAGTGCCGTAGCAGCCGAAGCCGAATATCCAGTAGAGGCCGTTGTCGGGCCAGAATTTGTAACTGGTAGCACCCGCATGAAGTCAGGAACTGCTCAAAAATTGGTGCTAAACATGATTTCTACCTCAGTAATGATTCAACTCGGTAGAGTAAAAGGTAATAAAATGGTTGATATGCAGCTTACTAACCTCAAATTGGTAGAAAGAGGCGTAAGAATGGTCATGAACGAATTAAACATTTCGCACGAAGAAGCAAGCGAACTTTTACATACATACGGCAGCGTAAGAAACGCCGTAGATAATTATGAGATATGAGATATGAGATATGAGATTTTTTAAAACACATCTCATGTCTCATGTCTCATATCTCATATCTCAAAAAAGATGTGGGACTGGTTTTCAATAGATTGGCTTAGTTGGCAAACCCTGCGTTCATTCGTTTGGGCTGAAAAACTATACCTATACGCCATCATTGGAGTCCCGTTTTTATTTCTATTTCGTTGGCTTTTTTATACTCGTGGCCAGCAAAAATTGGGGCTTTCGCTCACGAGTTATCAACTTCGCACCAATTGGATTAGTTACCTGCGTTTTATTCCTCCGATATTTTTTATTTTAGGCGTTATCTGTGTTCTGTTGTCGTTGGCAAGGCCGCAACGAGTGCGAGAAAGTAAGGAGCAGTTTTCAGAGGGGATTGATATCATGCTGGCTATTGACATTTCAGAGTCGATGTTGGCAACTGATTTAAGTCCGAATCGTTTGGAAGCTGCCAAAAATGTAGGGCATGAGTTCATCAAAGGGCGTTTTCAAGATCGTATCGGTTTGGTAGTTTTTGCAGGAGAAGCCTTTTCGATGTGTCCGCTCACGACCGACTACGAAGTGCTGAATGAATACCTAAACGAAATAAACAGTAACCTCATAAAAACCACTGGAACGGCCATTGGTAGTGCTTTGGCTACTTGCATCAACCGTTTGCGTGAGATTCCGAGCAAAAGTAAGGTTGCCATTATTTTGAGTGACGGAGATAATACCGCAGGTTCGCTCAACCCGCTGACTGCTACCGATTTAGCAAAATCTTTTGGTATAAAAGTTTATACGATTGCCGTCGGAGGTAATGACAGTGAAGTGAAAGTTGATGAAAATACACTCCGAGAAATTGCCCGTGAGGGAAACGGACAGTTTTTTAGAGCAACCGATAACCAAACTCTCCGAAATATCTTCGAGCAAATCAACCGCCTTGAAAAAGTAAAAATCAAAGATAATGTCTATCGTGATGTAGAAGACTTTTACTATATCTACCTCAATTGGGCTGTTGTGTTCTTGTTAGCTGCTTTTTTCTTTAAAAATACTTTTATTGGAAATATTTTGGAAGATTGAGAACAGAAAATCACGAACGATACCCTACACTACTTCTTTACAATTTTACTCCATCTAATTCATCAATAAAATGTCGAACAAACGAAAAATCATCTATGCTATCTTATTGGTTGTGCTTGTAGGATTGATTTATATGGGCAATTTTGCCATTCAGTATGCCTATATTGGCTCATCGTATAATGCAAAAACTGTTTGTTCGTGCATGTTTGTTTCGGGGCGAGATTTAGAAAATATCAAGACCGAAGAACTTTATGCGGTGCCATTTTCAACCATCAAAGTTGATGAAGTAAATAAAGCCATAACTGCCAATATTTACGGTTTGGCTGAAACCAAAGCCATTTATCGCAAAGGTTTGGGTTGTACGTTGGTCAATGAATTATCAGAAGAAGAAATCAAAAAACAACCATCTGTTCCATCGGCCGATACACTTACCGAGAAACTCACCTCAGCCACAGATTTTACCAAAATTGACAAAATTGCCTTAGAAAAGAGCATCAATGAGGCTTTTCAAGAAAAAGACCCTCAAAATGTGATACGTACAAGAGCAGTCGTTGTGCTTCGTGATGGGAAAATTATTGCCGAAAAATATGCTTCAAACATCAAACCCGAAACTCCGCTTTTGGGCTGGTCAATGACCAAGAGTGTAACGAGTGCTATGATTGGTCTTTTGGTGAAAGACGGAAAACTGGATATTAAAAAATCGGCTGCAATTACCGAATGGCAAAACGATGAGCGAAAGAAAATAACCATCGACCATCTGCTTCGCATGAGTAGTGGGCTTGACTTTGAAGAAAACTATGCCGAACCGAGTGATGCTACCCAAATGCTTTTCCGCAAGAAAGGTGCAGGTGCGTATGCGTTGCAGAGCAAAGCTGCTACCGAACCCGATAAAGTTTGGTCGTATTCGAGCGGAACGAGTAATATTTTGCAGGAAATTATTCGCCGACAATTTGCTACCCAAGCAGATTATTTTGCTTTTCCGTATCAGCGATTATTTCATAAAATAGGCATGAAAAGTGCCGTTCTCGAACCCGATGCTTCGGGAACATTCGTTGGTTCATCGTTTATGTACGCTACGGCTCGTGACTGGGCAAAATTTGGTCAATTATATCTGCAAGATGGAGTTTGGAATGGTGAGCGTTTATTGCCGGAAGGTTGGGTAAAATATTCGGCGACCGAAACGCCACATTCGGACGGAAAATATGCAGCTCATTTTTGGCTCGACCACCAAGATAAAACTTTTCCGCAAGATGCTTTTATGGCTGTAGGGTTTGAAGGGCAGTACGTAACTATCGTACCATCGAAGAATTTAGTGATTGTTCGTTTGGGGTGTACGCCAAAAGATAATTTCAATCACTCAGCTTTGGTGAAGGGTGTTGTGGCAGCAGTGAAATGATATTTTTAATTCGTATAATTTGTAGAGACGTTTCTCCAATGGAATTGTATGAAACGTCTCTACCAAATATTTCATCAAACCAAATCGCCATACAAATCAAATTCTTCGGCATTATTGATTTTTACATTGGCAAAATCTCCCATTCTTACGTACTGAGAAGCTGGTACAAGAACCTCATTATCAACTTCTGGCGAGTCGAATTCTGTTCTTCCGATAAAATAACCGCCTTCTTTTCTATCAAATAAAACCTTATACGTATTACCGATTTTAGCTTGATTCAATTCGGCAGAAATTCCTTGTTGAAGCTCCATGATAATATCGGTGCGTTCTTGTTTTACTTCGGCAGGAATATCATCGGGCATTGTAAACGAATGCGTATCATCTTCATGCGAGTATTGGAAAACCCCCAATCTATCGAAACGCATTTTTTCTACAAAATGATACATTTCTTCAAAATGTTCTTCGGTTTCGCCTGGGTGACCCGCAATGAGCGTCGTTCTGATGGCAATATCTGGCACTTTCTCACGAATCGTGTTTATCAATGCCTCAGTTTTTGGTCGGTCAATGCCACGACGCATGATTTTTAGCATTTCTGACGAACCGTGTTGCAGTGGCATATCGAGGTAGTTACACACATTCGAGCGATTCTTCATCACATCTAAAATATCCATCGGAAAACCAGACGGATAAGCATATTGCAAGCGAATCCAGTCGATGCCTTCAACGTCCGATAATTTATCAAGAAGCTCAGCTAAATTACGTTTCTTATAAATATCAAGACCATAATAAGTAAGGTCTTGGGCAATTAGAATTAACTCTTTTGTGCCTTTTTTAGCTAAATTTTGTGCTTGCAAAACCAACTCGTCCATTGGTCGGCTTACGTGTCCACCACGCATGAGCGGAATCGCACAGAAGCTACACGGGCGGTCGCAACCTTCGGCAATTTTTAGGTAAGCGTAGTGAGCTGGCGTAGTCAGAAGGCGTTCTCCAACTAACTCGTGTTTATAATCTGCTTTTAGCGTTTTCAGCATTCTTGGCAATTCATTTGTACCAAACCACGCATCAACTGTCGGTATTTCGACCGAAAGTTCATCTTTATAACGATGTGATAAACAGCCAGTTACATAAACTTTATCAACAATTCCTGCATCTTTGGCATCGACATAACGCAAAATCGTGTCGATAGATTCTTGCTTGGCATTATCAATAAAACCACAAGTATTAATGATAACAATATTGGCGTCGTCTTTTTTCGACTCGTGTTCTACTTTCATGCCATTGCCTTTAAGCTGAGTATAAAGTACCTCCGAATCGACAAGGTTTTTTGAGCAACCGAGCGTAACGATATTGATTTTATTTTTTACTATTCCTTTTGTTTTCATTTTTCTTTTTAAACAATTCGGGAGAGTGGGTGCCGCCCAGCGGAACGCCGACCGATTGTTATACATATTTTTTGCAAAGTTCGGCAAAAATACCTTGTTTTCCTATTCAAAAAGCTGGCTTTGCATAGTTTTACTGCAATTCCGCCGAATCGCTTTATTAGGTTTTATATATTGCATCAGAAAATGAATTTATGGTTGAAAAAATGACTCGTTCAAAAGAAATACCCAAACTTAACCCTTCACAGTTTGACGATTATCTTTTTGGAAATTGGAAGCCGAAAGTTTCGAGTTTGTATGAGCATTTTCATATCGAACGCATCGAAAACTATAAATCATTTCTGAAATTACCCGTTTTACCGCATCGTCGTTCGGTCTATTTTTTCTTATATGTAACTAAAGGTTTTGCTATCCGAAGCAAAGGATTGAGTAATTATGAAGTAAAAGCCAATACATTTTTTTGTCTTTCGACCGACCAAATTACTTCGCTCGAAGCAATTTCTGAAGATATTGAAGGATTTTACTGCCATTTTCAGCCCGAAATCTTCAATCATCCATTGTTAAATGTAGATATCGAAAAAGACTTTCCATTTTTTCAGATTACGGCCGAGCCACTCATTCATATTACAGACTCCGAGCGAATCACGCAATTATTAGAAATTCTGCTTTCCGAACGCACCCGTAACGAGAATAGTCGTGCTGAAATCATAGCTCTTTATCTGAGTGCATTCTTAAAGGAAATCCGACATTTCGATAATCAAACGCCCAAAAGCAGTAATAATGCGGCCTCAAATCTTACACAACGCTACAAAAATTTACTTTCAGAACTCATCTACGATAAAAAAACTGTTACCGAATTTGCAGAAATTCTGGCGGTTTCGCCCAATCATTTGCACAAATGTGTAAAGACCATAACGGGCAAATCGGCTCATGAATTATTGGAAGAAATGCGGGTTTTAGAGGCCAAAGTTTTGCTTAAACAAACGCCAATGCGAATTGCCGAAATTGCATTTAAGATTGGAGGCTTTGAGCCAAGCGATTTTTCGAGATTCTTTAAATCTAAAACAGGAATTTCGCCAAAAGAATACCGAAATCTGCAAAATTGATTGTTTTTGCCTATTTTATCTTTCCTTTTACCTACTAATCTTTCTTTTTATTATTCAATTTTGTATTGAAATAAGTCAATCAGTTTTTGAATACATAAAATGCAAGAAATAAAATCTCCAACCGAATCACTCCAATTAGAAATCAGAGATGAAATTCTATTGGTAGGCATTAATCGCCCCGAAAAACGCAACGCTTTCAACGATGATTTGGTTTTGGGTATCGAAAAAGTCTTCGAGAATATTCCACCGCAAATCCGCTGTGTGGTTATCTATGGTTTAGGTAAGCATTTTTCGGCAGGCCTTGACCTTTCAGAACTGAAAGAGCGTGATGCTGTGCAGGGGCTTCATCATTCCCGAATGTGGCATCGTGCACTCGATAAAGTGCAGTTTGGCTCAGTGCCAGTCGTGGCAGTGCTACACGGAGCAGTAGTAGGTGGTGGACTCGAATTAGCTTCCGCCTGCCACATCAGAGTTGCTGAATCCAGCACTTTTTATGCACTTCCCGAAGGCCAAAGAGGAATTTTTGTGGGTGGCGGAGCTTCGGTTCGAGTGCCAAAACTAATTGGAATGGCTCGCATGATGGACATGATGTTTACGGGAAGAGTTTATAAAGCCGAAGAGGGTGAACGAATCGGACTCGCTCAATATTTAGTAGAAGAAGGTCAAGGACTCGAAAAAGGAATCGAATTGGCTAAGAAAATTGCATCAAATGCAGGCATGACCAATTATGCACTCATGCACGTATTGCCCAAAATTGTTGATTCGGGTCAAAACGAAGGTTTAATGATGGAAAGCTTAATTGCAGCAATTTCGGCCGATGCTCCCGAAGCTAAAAAAAGGCTAACTGATTTTCTGGAAGGAAGAGCCAAGAAAGTGGGAGAATAAGCAGATTTAGAGCGATGGACTATCAAACATTAAGCATCAAACATTCAACATTTAGAAAGAATGTATAAAAATACGCCATTCGGCCCAACTAAAACTCATAAAAGACAGTTTGAAAATGGCATTGTTTATTTCAAAAATGAGCAAGCATTGGCCGATTTTCCTGCAAAAATTACTGATAAATTAGAACATTGGGCAAAAATAAAACCTAAGCAGACGTTTATCGGTAGAAGAAATCTCATCACGAAAGATTGGGAGAAATTATCGTATGTCGAAACTCTTGAAAATGTAAAATGCATAGCCCAGTATTTGATTAATCTTGAGTTTTTGTCTGATGAAACCGTCGTGATTTTATCAGAAAATAGCCTCGAACATGCACTTTTGGTACTGGCTTCGGTGCATATTGGTATTACTTACACGCCGATTTCTCCGCCATACTCTTTGGTTTCGGATGATTTTGGCAAGCTTAAACATTGCCTTGAGCTAATGACTCCGAAAGTCATTTTTGCCCAAAGTGGAAAAGTCTATCAAAAAGCTCTCGAATTTGCTAAAACACTTTTCCCCGAAGCCATTATCATTACCGCTGACGGCGAAAATGGTGTTCATTTTCAAGAAATGCTTTGTACAAAACCCACAAGTGATGTCGAAATTGCCGCAGCAAAAGTCAATGCCGATACGATTGCCAAGGTGTTGTTTACGTCTGGCTCGACTGGCTTGCCCAAAGGCGTAATGAATCATCAAGGAATGTGGTGTGCTAATTTGCAGCAGATTACGCAAGTTTTTCCGTTTATGCAGCAACAACCGCCTGTTTTTATTGATTGGCTTCCGTGGAATCATACTTTTGGTAGTAATCATAATTTCGGACTGGCTCTTTATAATGGTGGAACAATTTTGATTGATGATGGCAAACCAACACCCAAAGGCATTGAAGAAACCGTTCAGAATCTCCGAGAAATTTCTCCAACGGCCTATTTTAATGTGCCAAAGGGCTTCGAAATGCTAATTCCGTATCTTGAAAAAGAACCAGCTTTGCGAGAGAACTTCTTCAAAAATCTTAATATTTTATTTTATGCAGGAGCAAGTTTGGCTCAACCCGTTTGGAATCGCTTGGAAGAATTGGCCGTAGAAACCATCGGCGTGAAAATACCGATTATTACGGGTTTGGGCTGTACTGAGTCGGGTCCTTCTGCGATGTTTGCTAATTGGGGGGGAGCATTTTCTGGACTTTTGGGCGTGCCTGTTGCTGGAATGGATGTAAAACTTGTACCCGACGGCGATAAAGTAGAAGCTCGCTACAAAGCACCAAATGTAAGCAAAGGTTATTGGAGAAACCCCGAAGCAACGGCTGTGGCTTTCGACGAAGAGGGCTATTACAAAACTGGCGATGCAGTAAAGTTTTTAGATGAAAACAACCCTGATAAAGGTTTAGTTTTTGATGGACGAATTGCCGAAGACTTCAAACTTTCAACAGGAACTTGGGTAAATGTGGGTGTCCTGAAAGCAAAAATTATTTCAACTGGCTCACCAATAATTCAAGATGTGGTGTTGGCTGGTTTGGATAAAGAATATATTGGAGCAATTTTATTTTTAAATGCGGATGCTTGCCGAAAATTGGCTAATTTAAGCCCTGAAATCTCAAATAAAGAAGCATTTTTACATATAGAAGTAGAGAAGTTTATTAATAATTGGTTGGTGGCGTTTAATAAAACCTCAACAGGTAGCTCGACAGTCATTAAAAAATACATAATCGCTCTCGACCCACCTTCTATTGATTTAGGCGAAATAACTGATAAAGGTTCTCTGAACCAACGAGCAGTTTTGAAACATCGAGCCGATTTGGTGAATACATTGTATTGAATATTTAGCACGCTGATAAAATATAATTATGAAAATAGAAAACAAAACATTCTTAGTTACGGGCGGAGCATCGGGTTTAGGTTTCGCAGCTGCAAAAATGATTGTAGAAAATGGCGGAAATGCCGTTTTACTTGATATAAATGAAGAAGCAGGAACTGCCGCACAAACCAATTTAGGTGTAAAATCAAAATTTATAAAAACCGATGTAACCAACGAAGAGCAAGTGCAAAATGCTGTAAATCAGTCGATTGAGGCTTGTGTTAGCATTGCTGGAATCATAAATTGTGCAGGAGTTGGCCCTGCAAAAAGGGTTGTTGGCAAAGATGGTCCACATCCGCTTGATTTCTTTCAAAAAGTAATCAACATAAATCTTATTGGCACTTTTAATACGCTCAGATTGGTTGCCGATAAAATGCAAAACAATGAACCAAACACCGAAGGCGAGAGAGGAATTATAATAAACACCGCCTCAGTTGCTGCCTTTGATGGACAAATCGGGCAAGCAGCATACTCGGCATCAAAAGGTGGAATTGTGGCCATGACTTTACCAATTGCCCGTGAATTTGCCCGAATGGGTATTCGAGTAATGGCCATCGCTCCAGGTATTTTTGAAACACCATTGTTGGCATCTTTACCACAAGAAGCTCAAGATTCTTTGGGCAAACAAGTTCCCTTTCCACCACGTTTAGGCCGACCATCAGAGTTTGCCAATTTAGTAAAACAAATCATCGAAAACACGATGCTCAATGGCGAAGTCATCCGACTCGATGGAGCAATCAGAATGGGAGCGAAATAGCCTCGAATAACGAATTATTCGAATAGCGAATGACGAGTACTTTTTCGATAAAATAGACAACTTTTGAATTAAAAAATACTTTTATGGACATCGAAAGTCTAAAAAACAGATACAAAAATTGGGCGATTTCGGTAGTTTTATTGACAAGAAAGCTACCAAATGAACCTGAATTTAAGGCTGTTAGAAATCAGATTGTTCGTTCTGCCCCATCTACTGCTGCAAATTATCGGGCTGCTTGTAGAGGAAAATCTGGGCCTGATTTTATCAATAAATTAAAAATTGTTGAAGAAGAATTGGACGAAACAATGTTTTGGTTAGAATTTGTAGTTGCTTTATTACCAGAAATTAGAACAGATATTGTCCCAATCTATAAAGAAGCGGATGAGCTTTTAGCAATAACAGTTTCATCAATTAAAACAGCAAGAAAAAACAAGTAAAACAAATAACGAATTTTTCAAATGACGAAGTACAAATGAATAGTGAATTTAAAAATTCGTAACTCGTCATCGCTGCGGCGAACCGCTCGAGAAAATCATCATTAAAAGAAAAACCGAAGTGCAAATGAATTGTAATTTCAAAAATTCGTAACTCGTCATTCGAGAAATTCGTCATTAAAAAAATATGATAGACATAAATAAAATTACCGCCATTGATGTGCATACGCACGCAGAGGTTTCGTGCTGCCAACCGCATGATGATTATCGTCCAGAATTGGATGAAGCATTTGCCAAATATTTCAAGTCGGATAAACGCCCGACGATTCAAGAAACGGCCGATTTTTATCGTGATAATAATTTAGCTTTTGTGATGTTTACCGTTGATTCGGAACATAATGTTGGCAAACGTCGTATCCCTAATGTTGAAGTTGCCGAAGCAGCTCTCAAAAACGATGATGTGATGATTGCATTTGCAAGCATAGACCCGCATAAAGGCCGAATGGGAGCAAGAGAAGCCCGTGATTTAATTGAAAATTACGGCGTAAAAGGTTTCAAGTTTCATCCAACGGTGCAAGGCTTTTATCCTTATGATAAAATGGCCTATCATCTCTACGAAGTTATAGCTGAATACAAATTACCGATGTTGTTTCATTCTGGTCATTCAGGTTTTGGCTCAGGTGTGCGTGGCGGAGGCGGTTTGCGTTTAGAATATTCAAATCCAATGCACCTTGATGATGTGGCAATTGATTTCCCTGACTGCCCGATTATCATTGCTCACCCAAGTTGGCCGTGGCAAGATGAAGCCTTGAGCGTAGCTATGCACAAGCCAAATGTCTATATTGATTTGAGTGGTTGGTCGCCTAAATATTTCCCGAAACAACTTATTCAATATGCCAATACAATGCTCAAAAACAGAGTTCTTTTCGGTACGGATTTTCCATTAATTACTCCTGAAAGATGGATGAAAGATTTTGAAGAAGCGGGTTTCAAAGAAGAAGTAAAACCTTTAATTCTGAAAGAAAATGCAATCAGAATGCTTGGATTAAAGTAAAAGTGTAGAATACACAATTAAACTGTGGCTTTCTGATTGTTTTTGCATATTTATTCTCTTATTTTGCATAGTATAATCATGGTATAATGCAGAATTTTGTTGAAAAATTATAATTAATGAAGATTGTTATTATCGGTGGTGGGATTGGTGGTTTGACCACCGCATTGAGCCTTTATAAAGCTGGATTTGAGGTAAAGGTTTTTGAATCGGTCAAAGAAATAAAGCCTTTGGGCGTGGGTATCAACACACTTCCGCATAGTGTCCGAGTATTAACAAATTTGGGTTTACAAGAAAAAATTGCTAAAAATGCCATCGAAACGAGCGATTTAGTTTATTTTAATAAATTCGGACAGCAATTTTGGACGGAACCACGTGGGCGTTTTGCGGGCTATAAATGGCCACAATTTTCGGTGCATCGTGGGGTTCTACAGATGTTACTTTTTGATGAGGTTGTATCATCATTGGGCAAAGATGCGATTCTGAAAAATCACCATTTAAGCCACTTTGAGCAAACCGATGAAGAAGTAATAGCTCATTTTATAGATAAAGATACCAACGAAAAAATACTGGAAGAACGTGCCGATATTTTGATAGGGGCAGATGGTATTAATTCGGTTGTTCGCCAGCAACTTTACCCCAACGAAGGACCGCCAGTTTATTCTGAAAACGTACTTTATCGTGGTACAACCACCATGAAACCTTTCTTGGATGGCACATCAATGGCGATGATTGGTAGTTTACGTCAAAAAATGGTGGTCTATCCAATCGGTCAACCAGATGCTGAGGGTAATTGCTTAATCAATTGGGTCGGTAATATAAAAGAAGGAAAATCTAAACTAACGGCTCGTGATTGGAATCGAGAAGCCGATAAAGCAAGGTTAGTTGATTTATATAAAGATTGGAAATTCGATTGGCTTGATGTTCCTGCAATGATTGATGAAGCCAAAGCCGTTTACGAATTTCCGATGTCGGACAGAAATCCTTTGGATAAATGGACATTTGGACGTGTGACACTACTCGGTGATGCTGCTCACCCGATGTACCCGATTGGTTCGAATGGTGCTTCACAAGCCATTCTTGATGCCGATTGTCTAACCAAATGCTTGATAAAGAATGAGAAACCTGAAAATGCTCTTATTGAATACGATAGAGAAAGAGTACCTGCGGCGGCGAAAGTTGTGCTTCAAAATAGAGCAAAAGGTCCAGACGAAATCATGGATATGATGGAAGATTGGTTTCCGAAGGGTTTTTCGGAAGAAGAAATTCCGCACGAAGAACTGGCAAAAGTAATGGATAATTACAAAAAAGTAGCTGGTTTCGATATACAGACCCTTAACCAAAAAAACTAATATATGAAAAACCTACCTTTTCTCTTACTTTTATTTTTTTCTATGGAAATTGCTGCCCAAAGCACACCCGAAGCCCCAAGTTTAGAGTTTGTTTGTGAATTAAAAGTTAAACTCAAAGCACCATACATTGTTGGTGATACGCCTCACGGAATGCGTAGAATTATTCCAATCATAGGCGGAAGTTTTGAAGGTCCAAAAATGAAAGGTGAGATTTTGGATGGTGGTGCCGACTGGCAAATCGTAAGAAAAGATGGTGTAGCCGAATTAGAAGCACATTATCAAATCAAAACTGATGATGGCGTAACGATTTATATCAAAAATACAGGTTTACGTGTAGCTTCGCCCGAAGTTGCGGCTCGAATCGGACGGGGAGAGGCTGTTTCTCCATCAGAATATTATTTCCGTGCAATACCAAAATTTGAAGCTCCACAAGGCAAATACGAATGGATGAATAACGCCATTTTTATTTGCAAAGGCATCAGAAACCCAGATAATGTAGCGATTCAAGTTTGGAAAGTTTTGTGAATGTTGGATGTTTAATGCTAAATGTTTGATGAAAGAAAATCTGATAAAATCTAAAACATTTAATTTTGCTTTGAAGTCGATAGAGCTTTGTAAACTTTTATTGATGAGAAATGAATATGTTTTATCTAAGCAATTTTTGAGAAGTTCAACAAGCATCGGAGCAAACGTAGAAGAAGCTGATGCCGGCTATTCAAAGAAAGATTTTTCAGCTAAAATGAGTATTGCTTCAAAGGAAGCTCGTGAAACACTTTATTGGATTAAACTCATTGAGGCAGGAAAATTTATCGAATATGATTTTGAAGAAATCAAACAAGAATGCGAATCCATCATTAGAATTCTCACAGCTATCGTAAAAACATCACAATCAAGTATTTAAGTAATGATGAATGTTTGCGGGGTTACCCGTGCGATGTTAAATGATTAATGATTTAATTTTTTTGATGATCAAATACTTATCAAATATTAAATTGTCGGTTAATTTAGTAACATTACGGTATCAATAATTAAACATCTAACATTCAACATCAAGCATCTAATATTCAACCTTATATACCTAATAAATAATGACTTTCAACCCTAAAGCTCTCATCGACAAAAATCCGATGACAGGCCTGCAATACTCTACCATTTTCATTTGTTTTCTGATGAATATGCTCGATGGCATGGATGTGCTTGTGATTTCTTACACCGCTCCGGCCATTGCTAAAGCTTGGGATGTCTCTCCGCAAGCATTAGGTACAGTTTTTAGTGCTGGTTTATTCGGGATGACTATTGGGACGCTTTTTTTAGCTCCTTTTGCCGATAAAATTGGCAGAAAAGCCATCATTCTTATCAGTGGCATTATTATGGGGGTTTGTATTTACCTTACATCTTACGCTACTTCAATCACTGAGTTGTTAATTTACCGCTTTGTAAGCGGACTTGGCATTGGCAGTATGTTAGCAAGTACGGCTTCTCTCGCTTCCGAATATACACCCAATAAAACCCGTGATTTTTGGGTAAGCTTTGTCATTTCGGGTTATCCAATTGGGGCTGTAATAGCAGGTTTGGTGGCAGCGAAAGTAATTCCGACTGATGGCTGGCAACAAATGTTTCGTATTGCAGGCATTGCTTCTATGTTTTCTGTGCCTTTGATTCTATTTTTCCTTTCAGAATCAATTGATTTTTATTTACGCACTCAACCCCAAAATGCCCTTGAAAAACTAAATAAGATTCTGACCAAAATGAATATTCAGCCTTTAGAATCTTTGCCAATCATTGAAAAAATCAAATCAAAATTACCAGTTGACCAATTGCTAAAAACCGACTTCAAAAAACCAACGCTTCAACTTTGGGCGGCCTTATTTATGGCATTTGCCGCTTTGTATTTCCTAACAAGTTGGATTCCAAAACTTGCAAAAGATGCGGGGCTTTCGATGGAATTGGCCATTTATGCAGGAACAGTCTTTAATATTGGTGCATTTTTCGGAATAATTACACAAGGATATTTTTCGAGTAAATATGGCCTAAAGAAAACTTTGGGCATAATCTTGGTGCTGACTGGCGTTTTGATGGCATCGTTCGGACTTTTTATTGGTTCAGATGTTATCCTCCTTATTTTGGCATTATTGGGCTTTGGTATTCAAGGTGGTTTCGTGGGGCTTTATGCACTTTCAGCCAGATTATACCCAACCGAATTTCGCACAACGGGTGTGGGTTGGGCAATGGGAGCGGGGCGTTTGGGCGGAATCGTAGGCCCAATGATTGGTGGGCTATTGATTGGAGCAGGTTTAGGAATTGCTACTAACTTCCTCATTTTTGCCATTCCAGCTGCACTTTCGGGTATTATTACATCACGAATTGATTCTAAAGAAATAAGTTAAAATTAATGCTTAATGGTTGATGCTTAATAAAGCCTCAGCCCTCAAAAACTAAAGAAAATGTCAAATTTCAGAGCCGACCACGTGGGTAGTTTACTACGCACACCAGCAGTAAAAGAAAATCGTTTGAAGTGGAAAAAAGGAGAAATTTCTGCGGAAGAACTTAGAGCAATCGAAGATGCAGGAATTGCCGAAACGGTAAAACATTTAGAAGCAACAGGCATGAAAGCCATCACCGATGGAGAGTTCCGCCGTGATTATTTCCACCTTGATTTCTTGAAAGAATTGGCAGGTGTTAGCGTAACTGGAGGTATTGAAGCTAACCCAAACGCCAAAGCTGCCGAAGATGGTTTTACACCACCCGTTTTGAGCGTAACAGGCAAGCTTAAGCATATTAAAGATATTCAAGTAGCCGATTTTAATTATCTAAAAACGGTTGTTTCGCAGACGCCAAAAGTTTCGATTCCTTCACCAACCATGATTCACTTCCGTGGTGGTAGAAAATCAATTGATATTAATTCGTACCCTGATATGGACGAGTTTTTTGCCGATTTATCTGCCGCTTATCGTGAAGAAATTGCACACTTGTATGATGCTGGCTTGCGTTATTTGCAGCTTGACGATACCAATTTGGCGTATCTCTGCGACCCTAAAATGCGTGCAGCTGCTCAAGCAAGAGGCGAAGACCCGAACGAATTACCACGCACGTATGCCGCTCTTATCAACTCGGTTATTGATAATCGCCCAGCCGATTTGACGGTGGGTATTCACCTTTGCCGTGGAAATTATCGTAGTACGTGGTTTGCCGAAGGTGGTTATGAACCAGTTGCCGAAATTCTCTTCAATTCGATTAATGTTGACCGTTATTTGCTCGAATACGACGATGAGCGTTCGGGCGATTTTGCTCCACTTCGTTTTGTTCCGAATAACAAAAAAGTTGTTTTGGGAATCATTTCATCGAAAAAACGAGAACTCGAAAATATTGATGACCTCTGCAAGCGTATCGACGAAGCGGCACAATATACGCCAATCGAAAATCTCTGTGTGAGTCCGCAATGTGGGTTTTCATCAACACATCATGGCAATGATATGAGTCACGACGACCAATGGCGTAAGCTTGATTTAACAGTAAATACCGCCCTAAAAGTTTGGGGAGAAGCATAGAACGTGAGTCGGACCGAGCGTCGGCCAAAAATTTAGGAGAAGAAACACTTTTCTCCTAAGCAAAGCCTTTAAGTACCAACCTATTATTTAAAAATTACTTTATCCCCCAAACTTCTTCTTTTCGGAGGAGAAGCGGGGGGTAAAATTTTCTTCTTTTTTAGTGAGTTTGATTCAAACCTTCTGCAAATATGAAAAAAGTCTTAATCCTATTATTTATCACGCAGGCAATTTTTGCCCAAAATGTTGCTAAAATTGATACAGGAAGTATTAATGGAGCGAAATATCGGATTCTTTTTCCCGAAAAATGGAAAGGAAAGTTGGTGATGTATGCACATGGCTATGAATTTATGGGGTCGAAACCCACACAAAGCCAAAATCCGGAATTTCCGAAAAGAATGACACCTTTTTTGGAAAGAGGCTTTGCCGTAGCCGCTTCTGATTATGCGTTTCAAGGCTTGGCTTTGGCTCAAGGTGTCGATGATACGGAGGCTCTACGACAATATTTTGTAAAAAAATATGGTCAACCCGATTCAACGTTCATGACTGGGCATTCGATGGGTGGCGGAATAACGCTGGCTACCCTCGAAAACTATGGACAAAATTACAACGGAGGCTTTCCGATGTGTCCGCTGGCGGGGCGTGTTTATCTGCAAACCCGTAAGGAATTCGATTTATTTGCTACTTTCAATGGGCTTTTTCCAGGTATTGCTACTTCTCTGCATGATATTTTTGATATGTCGAAACCCAAAGAACCGACTTCGATGCAAGCGGGTTTTCGTAAAGCTGTTTTGATGAAAAAAGCAATTTATGCCAAAGACTCTTTACTGGCGGTAGAGTTTGCCAAGCATTTCGACCTAAAACCTGATGATTTAGCTTTTTCTTTAGTGTTTGGAGAAGGGGTTTTGCGTGATATTGCTCAGAAAGCAGGTGGAAATCCTTACGATAATACCAATACTATTTATGGCAGATTTCCGAATAGCTTGCTCGTGAACCAGAAAGCTGAGAGACTGGTGGCAACTGTGAGTCAGAATATTTTATTCGATAAATACGATAGAACTGGAGCAATTGACAAACCAGCTTTGGCTTTACATACGATTTATGACCAATTGATTCCTGCCGATTTGGCGATTGTGAGCTACGAAAATTTGCTTCAAAAACAGGGAAAACAACAATACTTTAGCGTAAAATACACAAATGGGCAAGGTCACTGTAACTTCACAAACGAACAGACAGGTAAAGCTTTTGATGAACTAAGAAATTGGGTAAAAACTGGTCAAAAAACAAAAGCTGGTTTTATGGAATAACATTTGATATACTCGTAAATTCTTAACTACACTTATATAAATTTCTACTAAGAAAATGGCGGCTTCGGTCGCCTTTTCTATTATATTTTCTTGAATTCGCTTGGCGAAACTCCCGTTTGTTTCTTGAAAAGTCGTGTAAAATAAGCAGGGTCTTTAAAATTGAGTAAATACGACACCTCTGAAATCGAATAATTTGTATTGAGTAAATACTTTTTTGCTTCGGCAATCAGATAATCTTGTACAATTTGTAAGGCCGATTTCTGCACCAAAGTATTACAGATTCGGTTGAGATGCACAGTTGTGATATTCAATTCTTTGGCGTATTCGCTGATAGATTTTGTTTCTTGTATCGTACGCTTGATGTGCTTCTGAAAAGCCTGAAAATACATCAAAGTACGGTTATCCGAAGCTGAAATGGTGTTTTTAAGTGAAAAACTAAAACGATAGATACTGATAAAAAATAAAGTAAACAACGACTGAACAACGGTTTGTTTTTCGAGATTTTCCTCGTATAACTCTTTCAAAATCAGGCTTTTATAATTCTTTATTTGTTCAAAAAAGCTTGGGTCATTATCAAATCGAAGGTATTTCAAATGACTGAGTTCGAGCAGAATTTTTGGCGAATTTTTGAAAAGCGTTTCCAGAAAATTTTCCGAAAAAGTTAAAACTTCACCACCGATACTTGGCTCAAAAGCAAAACCATGCAGGGTATTGGTTGGAATCAAAATTAAGCAAGGCCCTTCGATAGCAACTTCATTTTGCTCCGAAATTAGAATCCCACTTCCCGACTCAATCATAAAAATCTGACATAAATCGGTGTGTAGATGTTCGTTGATTTCCCAATCATACATCTTACTCCGCACTTCGAGCGACTCATGATGAATAAAATCGGGCAAAAGCGGATAATGATTATCGCCATAAAGACCTTTGAAATTGATAATCTGTTTGGAATTACTCATGTTTAATTTTTACAATTAATATTTCATTGATTGATGTCCTTTTTTGCCATAAATTCTTTCTAATCAATATTTTATTTCATAAATATATTGTAATTATTGAATTTTATAAAATAAAATGTTTAAATTTTACAAGTCTTATTTTGATTAATCCAAGATTAAGTTTGACAATTAGCATACTTTTGTAGAGTAAAAATGGCTATTCAACACCTCTAATTCTCAATCAAATGAGCAATATCATTTATAATCAATTCGACCGTGAAGTACATCCGCCGTACTTATCTCCAGAATACAAATCAACCATTCTGCGAGCTCCAACTAAGCCTTTGATAGTGCTGAAACAATCGCTTTCTGAACTTACAGGCCCAGTTTTTGGAGAGTTCAACTTAGGAGAATTTGACCATGACCTTACCAAAAATTCCATAAAAAATGGTGAGCCTTTGGGCGAAAGAATCGTAGTTCACGGCAAGGTAATGAATGAAAATGGACAGCCAATACCAAACACTTTGATTGAAATTTGGCAAGCTAACTCGTGCGGTCGTTACGTACACAAAGTTGACCAACACGATGCCCCACTCGACCCGAATTTCTTGGGTGCAGGGCGTTGTATGACCGATAAAGACGGAAATTATAAGTTTTATACCATCAAACCGGGTGCATACCCATGGGGAAATCATTATAACGCTTGGCGACCAAACCACATACATTTTTCGTTATTTGGAGCAAATATTACCAACCGCTTGGTTACACAAATGTATTTCCCAGGTGACCCACTTTTGCAGCATGATCCGATTTTCTTGGGTGTACCACCAAAAGGCCGTGAATTATTAATCTCAAAATTCGATTTAGATGCCACTGAACCAAATTTTGCCCTTGGTTATCGATTCGATTTTGTATTAAGAGGCCACAACGCAACCCCTTTTGAAAATTTATAAACACACCCCTATCCCCTAAAGGGGGATTTTAAAACCGATTCAAATCAATGACAAACAACAATAACTCCCCTTTAGGGGCTGGGCGACCGTCGCTACGGGGTTTTCAAACTCCCTCTCAAACAGTAGGCCCATACTTTGCTTATGGACTTACACCTGAGCAATATTTATATGATTTTAAGCAATTGGTTGGCAATCAAATGGTTAGCCCAATCGAACACAGCGAAGCTATCACCATTATAGGAAAAGTTTTCGATGGAAATGGCGATGTAATACCAGACGCTATGATTGAAATTTGGCAAAACGATGGCGAAAATCAACTTTTTGGGCGTTTTGGAACAGGAACTGATGCTCAGAATCGCTTTATTTTTAGTACAATCAAGCCAAAACCAGTTGCTGGACAAGCTCCGTATCTTTCAGTAATTGTTTTTATGCGTGGACAGTTGATACATTCTTACACTCGCATTTATTTTTCTGATGAGGCTCAACTAAATTCAACCGATGATGTGTTAAATGCCGTTCCTGCCGAACGAAAAAGTACATTAATTGCCGAGAAGAAAGGTAATAATAACGGTTCGTCGTCAAGATATGAATTCAATATCAACATGCAAGGCGAAAACGAAACTGTGTTTTTTGAAATATAATTTGAATGACGAATTATATTTCATCATTCCAAATTCGTAATTCGTAAATCGTAATTCGTAAATGTCTTTATATTCCGACTATTTTTATTCCAAAACCATCAACGAGCTTTTTTCTGACCGTCAGACGATTGCCCAAATGTTGCGTTTTGAAGGAGCTTTGGCAGTTGCTCAAGCCGAAAATGGTATTATTCCGCCCCAAGCTGCCCAAATTATCGAAAGTTGCTGTCAGGTCGATTTTATTGATATTGATAAACTCAAATCAGAGATAAAATTGGGTGGAAATGCCGCCATTCCTTTGGTGAAGCAGCTTACCCGAATTGTTAAGAATAATGACGTTGAGGCATCGAAATATGTACATTTGGGAGCAACCAGCCAAGATGTGGTAGATACGGCTACGGTTTTACAGATGCAGGAATATTGGTACTGGCTAAATGATAAATTGACGGAATTATCAGAATTATTGGTAGAAATTACAAAAAAGCATCGTGGTACATTGATGATTGGTCGGACGCTTCTCCAACAAGCCCGCCCAATTACGTTTGGCCTTAAAACTTCAGGATGGTTGCAAAGCATTGAGCGAAGCAAAGAGCGAATGAAAAGCACACAAAAACGAGTTTTGGTCATTCAACTGGGTGGAGCAGTTGGTAGCGGAAATGCCAATTTATCAAAGCCAATTCAACAAAGTCTTGCCGATATTCTCGACTTAAAACCATCATTTTCTTGGCAAGCAAACCGTGATAATTTAGCTGAAGCCGCATCGGTTTTCGGTATATTGAACCAATCACTTGGCAAAATTGCCAAAGATGTATCGTTGATGATGCAAACCGAAGTTGGTGAAGTTTTTGAAGGAGCGGGCGAGGGCAAAGGGGGCTCCAGTACTATGCCGCATAAGCGAAACCCTGTTACTTGTGCTGCCATATTGGCTAATGCTAACCGAATTCCCAATTTGGTAGCTTCGTTACTGACTTCGATGCCCCAAGAACACGAGCGTTCAGCAGGATTGTGGCATTCAGAATGGGAAGTTCTAACTGAAATTATGATGCTTACGGCAGGAAGTATCGAAAAAGCCCTTGAACTGATTTCGAGCTTAGTAGTTGATGAGCATCGAATGCTCCAAAATCTCGAATTGACCAAAGGGTTGATTTATGCTGAAAATATTTCGTTGGCTTTAGCTACAAAAATAGGTAAAATAAACGCCCACGAATTAGTCGAAAAAGCCTGTAAATTAGCCATTTCTCAACAAAAACATCTAAAAGAAATCCTTGAAGAAATGAAAGTTGATTTACCAAATTTTGAAGAACTATTCAAAGCCGAAAATTCGATTGGAAATAGTTTGGAGATAATTGATGAGATATTGGGAAAATGACGAATGATTCGAATTTCTCGAATGTAGAATTTTAACTGACATTCGAAAAATTCGTCATTCTACATTCGAAAAATTGATAAAACTATGAATTATAAACTAACAGGTACCCCAAACAGTCCAGTTTTAATTTTTTCAAACTCTCTGGGTTCAGAAATGTTGATGTGGGATGAGCTGATTCCATACTTGCTACCCTATTTCAGGGTGTTGCAATACGATACCCGTGGACATGGCGGCTCAAAAAACAATATCAGCACAGAAGGATACACTATCGAATTACTGGGTAATGATATAATCAATCTAATGAATAAACTAAACATCGAAACTGCTTATTACTGCGGACTTTCGATGGGTGGTTTGATTGGTCAATATTTGGGTATAAATCACCCAAATCGCTTCAAAAAGATAGTTTTGAGCAATACAGGAGCAAAAATCGGAAATGACGAACGTTGGAATGGCCGCATCGAAACCATTTCAAAAAATGGAATGCAGGCAATCGTTGAAGACACAATGGAACGTTGGTTTACCGAAGATTTCAGAAAGCAAAAGCCTGAGAAAGTAGCTGAAACACACGCCATGTTTTTGCGAAGCGATGTGCAGGGGTATTCTAATTGTTGCTGTGCCATTCGTGATGCCGATTTTAGAAATCAGCTTCAAAATCTGAGCGTTGAAACTTTAGTTATCACAGGTGATGAAGACCCCGTTACAAATGTCGAGCAAGCAGAGTTTTTGGTTGCCAATATTCCGAATGCAACTCTAAAAGTGCTACACGCTCGCCACTTAGCTGCCACCGAATTGCCGAAAGAATATGCCGAAACTTTAATAGAATTTTTCACTGGCAAATCTACTTTTGATAAAGGAATGCATGTCCGTAGAACGGTTTTAGGCAATGCACATGTTGACCGATCAAATAGCAAAATAAATGAATTTAATGCTGATTTTCAGTCGTTTATAACAAATTATGCGTGGGGAGAAGTTTGGACAAGACCCAACCTTTCAAAACATAACCGTAGTCTAATTACAATGGCCATGTTGATTGCACTCAATCGCCAAACGGAATTCAAAATGCATGTCAGGGCGGCATTCAATAATGGCGTTACGGTCGATGAAATCAAAGAGGTAATCATGCAATCGGCTTTATACTGCGGTTTACCAGCGGCCAATGAAGCCATTCATGCCGCCGAAGATGTGTTTCGTGAATTAGGTATTAAATATTAATGAATAAACATCGTAGAGACGTTGCATGCAACGTCTCTACTGTAGGATTTTGTATTGAATTTAGAAAATATGAAAACAATAAAAACCCAAGTCGGAATTATTGGAGCGGGACCCGCAGGGCTTACTTTGACCTTGATGCTACAAAAGCAAGGTATCGAATGTATAATTTTAGAAAATCGTAGTCGTGAGTATGTAGAAAACAGAGTTCGTGCGGGGCTTTTAGAGCATAATACCGTCGAAGTTTTTGAGGAATTAGGGGTCGCCGACCGCCTTCACCAAGAAGGTTTGGTGCATCACGGTTGTTATATTGCTTATAATGGTGTTACGCAACGCATTGATTTTCAGAAACATACGCAAAGAGAAGTAACCATTTATGGGCAGCAAGAAGTTGTAAAAGACTTGATACAAGCTTGTTTGGATAGAAATGTTACCATCATTTTTGAAGCAGAAGCAACCGAAATCAATGATTTTATGACAGAAAAGCCAAGTATTTCGTTTACTCACGGTGGAGAAAATGGCATATTAAACTGTGATTTTGTAGCAGGAACCGATGGTTTTCATGGTTTAGGCCGAAAAACATTGCCCAAAGAATCTTATAACGAATTCAAAATTGAATATCCATTTAGTTGGCTGGGTATTTTGGCTTATTCAAAACCGAGTTATGATGAATTGATTTACGCTTTTCACCACGAAGGTTTTGCTTTGGCAAGTATGCGTTCTGAGAAAGTTTGTCGCTTATATCTACAAGTTCCAAACGATGAAAAAATTGAAAATTGGTCGGACGAGCAAATTTGGGCAGAACTCGAAAATCGCCTCGGAATTGAACTTGATAAAGGAGAGATTTTTGAAAAAGGAATTACGCCCATGCGAAGTTTTATGATTGATAATTTGCAAGCTGGACGCTTGTTTTTGGCAGGAGATGCCGCTCATATTGTACCTCCAACGGGTGCAAAAGGCTTGAATTTAGCAGTAGCCGATGTCAGAAATTTAGCAAAAGGAATTACCGATTTCTACAGAAATGAAAGTGAAGAATCACTAAATAATTATACTAAAAAATGCGTAGCAAGAGTTTGGCGAGTACAAGATTTCTCAAACTTTATGACCTATTTATGCCACAAACAAGCCGAAAATGGCAGTTTTGAGCAATTATTACAAAAATCAAAGTTTGATTATCTAAGAATATCAGATGCTTATCAAAAAACCATTGCAGAAAATTATGTCGGTTTACCGTTTGAGACGTTTGAATAAACTGTGGAGCGAACTTCCAGTTCGCAGATAATTTATCAATAAAATCTAAAAAAGACTACATGAAACAAGTTCCGATAATTGATTTACACACAGCCGCTGCGATGGTCAAAGATGGCGATGTGTTGCTACAAGGAGGCTTCGGGATGACAGGAAACCCTGTGCATCTCATGCACGCTTTGGCTGAAACTGGCACTAAAAATCTAACTTTCATTGGTAATAATACTGGAGAACCAGGTTTAGGAGGAGATAGACTTCTCGCAAACGGGCAACTCAAAAAAGTAATTGGTTCATTTTTTACTTCAAACCCCAATGCCGTAAAAGCCGTGCAGGCAGGTTTAGTTGAAGCTGAGCTTTTACCACAAGGTACACTCGCCGAAGCCATTCGTGCGGGTGGGGCAGGCATTGGTGGATTCTACACACCAACATCGGCAGGTACAAAAATTGCTGAAGGCCGAGAAACTAAAGTAATTGATGGCGTGGAGCAAGTTTTTATCAAAGGAATTAGAGGAAATGTAGCGTTTATTCGTGCATGGCGTGCCGATACCGCAGGAAATCTTCAATACCGAATGACTGAAAATAACTTCAATAAAGCAATGGCAACCGCTGCCGATTTGGTCATTGCCGAAGTTGAAGAAATCGTACCAGTTGGAGAAATCGCCCCCGAAAATGTGCATACACAGGGTTGTTTTGTAGATTATTTAGTACAGGCGACGCTTACGCTCGAAGATTTAGGTACATCGGCATCGGTTTCGTCTTCAAAGAAAGTAGATGAAGTCAGAATGAACATGGCAAAACGTGCCTTGGCCGAACTGAAAAAAGGAGATGTTGTAAATCTCGGTATCGGAATTCCAACTTTAGTAGCCGATTTAATCACCGAAGAACATGGAATTATTCTCCATACTGAAAACGGGATGTTGGGTGTAGGCCCAGTTCCAACTGATGGTGGTGGAGCAATGAATTACCCAGTAAATGCAGGAAAAATTCCTGTAACGCCCTTGCAAGGAAGTAGCTATTTCGATAGTGCCGAATCGTTTGCCATGATTCGTGGTGGACATATCGACGTGGCCATCATGGGAGGTTTAGAATGTGACGAAGCCGCCAATCTTGCCAACTGGGCAGTACCAGGGAAACCGCTTTTGGGTGTAGGTGGAGCAATGGATTTGGCAAAAGGGGCAAAACGCCTAATTATTACGATGACTCATACAAATTCTGATGGTTCTCCTAAAATCGTTCCATCGTGTGTACTTCCATTAACTGCTTCGGGAGTAGTAAGCATGATTATCACCGATTTGGCAGTTTTTGCATATCCAGAAGGAAAATTAACACTCATCGGTTTAATGCCAAATGTTACTTTAGAAGAAGTAAAAGCAAAAACAAGTGCAAAGTTTGACATAAAATTATAAAATTAATAAAGAATTACGAGTGGGTCGCCGCTGTGATTACGAATAATGTAATTCGTAAATCGTAATTCGTAAATCGTAATTCGATATGAAAGAATCATACATAATAGATGCCATACGCACACCAATCGGTAGTTTTGGTGGTAGTTTATCGCCAGTGCGTGCCGATGATTTGGCAGCCTTGCCAATCAAAGAATTAATCAAGCGAAACCCCACTATTCCACTGGAAGCTATCGAAGACGTGATTTTGGGTTGCCATAATCAAGCTGGTGAAGATAACCGAAATGTGGCTCGTATGGCATTGCTTTTGGCAGGATTGCCTTATTCTGTTCCAGGAGAAACTGTCAATCGTTTGTGTTCTTCGGGAATGTCTGCTGTTATTCATGCCAACCGTGCTATCAAAGCGGGGGATGGAGAGGTTTTTATTGCGGGCGGAATGGAACACATGACTCGTGGGCCAATGGTGATGAGCAAATCTTCAAAGCCGTTTGGTGGTGATATGCAAATGTTCGATTCAAGTTTTGGCTGGCGTTTTGTGAATCCACAAATGCACAAAATGTATGGAACGGATGCCATGGGTATAACTGCCGAAAATTTAGCTGAAATGTATAATATCAGTCGTGAAGACCAAGATTTATTTGCACTTCGCTCACAGCAAAAAGCTTTCGCAGCACAGCAAAATGGTGTTTTAGCCGAAGAAATTATGGGTGTTGAATTGATAGATAGAAAAGGTAATATTTCAGTTTTTGATAAAGATGAATTTATTAAAGGAAATTCTACCTTAGAAGGTTTAGCAAAGCTAAAAGCATCATTTAAAAAAGAAAATGGTACTGTTACGGCAGGAAATGCTTCGGGTCTAAACGATGGTGCGGCAGCGATGTATATTGCTTCTGAAAATGCTGTAAAAAGCTATAATTTAAAGCCAAAAGCAAGAATCGTATCTTCGGCAGTAGTAGGAGTGGAGCCACGTATCATGGGAATTGGACCAGTTGGAGCTACACAAAAAGCCCTCCAAAAAGCTGATTTAACGCTCAGTGATATTGATGTAATTGAGTTCAACGAAGCCTTTGCTGCCCAATGCTTAGCAGTTTCAAGAAACTTAGGTTTGGCAGATGATGATGAGCGAATAAACCCCAATGGTGGTGCAATCGCTCTCGGACACCCACTCGGGATGTCAGGCACTCGTATCATTCAAGCGGCTGTAAATCAACTCATTAGAACTAACAAACGTTATGCGTTAGCTTCTATGTGCGTGGGAGTAGGCATGGGCTATGCCGTTATTATCGAACGAGTGTAAGAGCGTATCGAATAGATATCCAACAAAAAATCCCCTGTTATTACTAACAGAGGATTTTTTTATGATTAAACGTCAATCGAGGAATTAAGCGTTTTTCTTAGCAATTCCGTCAGCAATGTTTTGAGGTACGATTTCGTAGTGGTCAAATGTCAAGTTGGCAGTTGCACGGCCAGATGACATCGTACGAAGGTCAGTTACATAACCGAACAATTCTGATAAAGGCACATCAGCTTTGATTACTTGCGAACCAGCTTTTGTGTCCATACCTTTCATCATACCACGACGACGGTTCAAGTCACCAGTGATAGGACCAGTATATTCGTCTGGAGTAATTACCTCAACTGCCATGATTGGTTCAAGAATTTTCGGCCCAGCCTGACGAGCAGCTTCTTTAAAGCCCATACGTCCAGCTAATTCGAAAGATAATGAATCTGAATCGACATCGTGGTAAGAACCGTGGAACAAACGAACTTTCATTGAGTCAACTGGGAAACCAGCCAATGGACCATTTACCATTGCTTGCTCAAATCCTTTCTGAACCGCAGGGATAAATTCTTTTGGAATAATACCACCCACAATATTGTTTACAAACTCTAAACCTGTTTTTCCATCTTCACGTGGCCCAAGTTCGAAAACGATGTCAGCAAATTTACCACGACCACCCGATTGTTTCTTGTAAACTTCACGGTGTTCAACAGTTTTTGTAATCGTTTCTTTGTAGGCTACTTGCGGAGCACCTTGGTTTACTTCTACTTTAAACTCACGACGCATACGGTCGATGATGATTTCAAGGTGAAGCTCACCCATACCACGGATGATTGTCTGACCTGTTTCTTCGTTCGACTCAACTGTAAGCGTTGGGTCTTCTTCGATAAGCTTAGTGATAGCTTTCGAGAAGTTATCTTGGTCAGCAGTTTTCTTAGGCTCAATTGCATACCCGATAACTGGGTCAGGGAATACCATTGATTCAAGAACGATTGG
>NZ_LXHX01000011.1:0-8437 GCF_001649495.1 Emticicia sp. MM
TCTCCCGTGCGATACCACACTTTTTCGAGAGCTTTTAGCATTAAACCTTGCTCATAGTCCCAACCTGCGGGTTTCCCTTCTTTTACCGCAATCGAATCTTTATGGCGACTCATAAACGATTCTGCCATCCAGACGGAGTATGTTTGCCCCCAAACTCCCAAAGGCAAGTTAAGAGCAAGTAATAAATAGAAAAATAGCTTTTTAGTGTTCATATTTGATTGAAATTTTGAATTCTTTGTTGAATAGAGATATAACTTACACAAAATCTTAAAAATTGGTGGCTGAGCGTTGTCGGAACCTCAATTTTGGGCGTTTCGGCTATGCTCAACGACCTCAAATGACAGTTTTAGCCATTTTATATAAGTCGCAAGAAAAATTATTTGGTCAACATTATCGCACTATCATTCAATGCAAACTTGTATTTTTTTATAAGATTAATGATTTCTGCACCCGCAAAAATTGCTGGGCCATAGCCATGTGCTGCATACACGTTGACAGGGCGATAGTAATAAAATGCTGGTTCGAAGCTCATACCTGTACCTACACATACACCTTCTACTTGTCCTTTTTCGGTAACTTTGGTTGCTACCGCATTCCAGCCCAATAGTGCCATTGGGCCATAAGTTGCAGCATCGAGCCAACCTTCGTTAATTCCTTTCGCAATACAATAGGTATAGATGGCAGTTGCTGAGGTTTCTAAATAGGAGTCATTTTTATCTAATAATTGATGCCAAAAACCTGTACCTGTTTGGTAAGATGCCAAGCCCTTTGCATGAGCTTTGTATAAAGCTAAAATTTCGGCACGACCTTTATAATCTTTCGGGAGAATATCTAATACTTCAACCATTGTCAAGATTGCCCAACCATTAGCTCTTCCCCAGTGAAATTCGGGATGAGTTTCCATGCTTTCTACCCAACCGTGCATAAAGATGCCTAAATCTTTATTGAACATTCGCTTAGAAAAAAGTTGAATTTGTTTTACGGCATCATCATAATATTTGGTATTACCCGTAAGTTTTCCCATTTGTGCTAAGGCTGGTACGCCCATAAACATATCATCTAGCCAAAGCGTATTTTTTAGAGGACGATTGCGTGCCAATGTTCCATCAGCCAAACGATATTCCTTTGTGAAAATATAGTTGAGATAATTATCAATCAATGGACGAACATTCTCTTTCACCAAACCATCACGCATGGCTTTTATCATTGAAACCGACATAGCTCCGCAATCATCTAAGGCATGAGGGGCAATGATTTGGCGAAGTGGCATACCTGAACTAACAGGAAATTTAGCTTTGATAATTGGTGTAAGTTCAGCCAAGAAATTGAGGCGTTGCGTTGTATATTGTGCAAAACGAGGGTCGCCAGTGGCCTTACTTGCTGCTAACATCGCCGCATAAGTTACACCCCATTCGTAGCTTGTCAGACTAAAATCTCCACGATAAACGGTTGCGTTTGTGTCAATCTTAGTATAATCCTTGATTTCTTCCTTGGTTACTTTATTAATTACCTTCGTTGGTGTAGCCGCCTCTAAATACGTGTGAATACGATTTAATACTTGGGTAACATCTTCTACTTTTGGACTTCCATAAGGGGTTGGATAATCAGGTTTGGCTGTATGCAGAGCCTCTGAATGTAAGGTAGAAGCAGGTGCTTGAACTTGTGCAAAAACCAAATTCGATAAAAAATATGCCGCTATAATGAGCGATTTTTGAAGTAATTTAAACATTAGGGTATTAATTAAGCTAAATAAAAAACATCTTTTAGATCAATACTGATAGGGGAATTGTCGGGGTTAGTATTCATAATGTCGGCCATGTATGCCCACCAACGCTTCGTGACGGGGTTATGAGGAATTTGATTGAATTTTTCTAAATCTTCAACCTTTAGTGTGCCGAACAAAATATGAGTTTCTTCATCTAAAAAAATCGAATAGTCGCTTACGGTGGCATCTTTCAAGACCTGACTGAGTTCTGGCCATAATTCATCATGGCGTCGTTTGTATTCTTCTGCTTGTCCAGCATGAAGTTTCATTTTAAATCCTAAGCGGTGCATATTTTTAATGAATGAATTTGAAATTTATTTTTATTTAATTGCCGTCTGCTTAAGTTGGCGGTTAGTATTGAAATGAAACAGACTTACTTTTTAGCTATATCGGAACGCCTAAGCGACCCATTTGTTTCTATTTATTATCCGTCTGCTTTAGCTGACGGTAATGAAATTATCACATCAGATCATTTTTTACCTTAAAAAAACTTCTGCATACCTTCCCATTTGACTTTCCAAGTACCATCTTTCGGGAAACCTGGGGTTTGCGTTTGGCAGCCATCATAGCCAGCACACATCAACGCAACAGCAGTAAGTAAACCTCCATTCCCTGGTAAATAAAGTCTCAAACGGCCATCTTGAAAATTATGACCATTGGCTAAGTAAGTATTTGTTCTAATTGGCATCATTAAGCCATCAATCGCCTTTTGGGGCATATCTAAGCGAGTGGCTGTCATTGAAACCATTGGAAAATCCCAGCCCCATGTGTCTTGCCAGTCCCAAAGCTCCCAAACTTTCTCGAAAGTTCGTTTCATGGTAGCTTTGTCAAGCATAGGTGTTTCGGGCAACATTCCGAGTGTACAAAGCACCGCTGGGTGGTCGGTCAAATACTTCGGATTGGTATATGAATCTTGGGCATTTTCGGTGGCTAGATAAACACCATTTTTTTGTGGCAATGGCGAAAGATTGTCGATAACATGTTGCCACTTTTCACTGGGCTTCATGCCGAGACGTTTACGCCAATTTTGGGCAATAGTCAAAGTTTGATACCAATAATTCAGCTCATAAGTTGGATTGAAAGTATCTTCAGGTTTAAAGCGTTCTTGGGCTGAAATAATCCCTTTTCCTAAAATATATTTTCCTTTTTGTTTATCGAAATCAGCAAACGATGTCATAAAATCGGCTGTTTCAAAAACTAATTGTTTGTATTTTTCTAAGGTCTGCTTGTTTGGTTTTTGTCGGTAAACCAATTCTACGAAAGTAATGATATGTGGTTGCTGCCAAATAAGGTATGAACCTACCGACGAAGATGTTTCTCCGCCATTATTATCAGTCATTTTTGGCCATCTTGCCCCTTCAAAACCTTGTCTTTTAGCGATTATTCGAGCAGTTGGTAAGGCTTTATTATACCAAGCAAGGCTTTTTTCGAGTAAATCAACTCTTCCCCATAGTGCAAAATGAACACCGTGCCACCAGTGCATTTCGAGGTGAGGTTTACCAAACCAAGAATTATAGGTGAGGCCAGTTTCTTGTGGTGGTGCCGAACCCGCACATTGTAATTTTGTAAGATATTCAGAAAGGATAATTTGACGTTCGAGTTCATTGGCTCGTGGGTCGGTGCTGCCAGCTAAATCAATTGCTCCACCCGACTGCCAAAATTGTTTCCAACCTAAAACACTACTGTTCATCACATTTCCAAAACTACTTGAGATAGGTGTTTTTTTCTCCGAAAACTCACAAGTAAAACCTAGAATTTCTGAGTTTTTAGAAGGTTCGAGTAAAAAATAATGGGCTTGGCTTTCGCTTATTTTGCCTGCGTTTGTCCAAGCCAAGTGAACAAAATATTGGTTTTTATCTAAAGTATGATTGATACTTGCACGAGTATTCGAAGAAGCAATGATTTTTGATAAATGTTTGTCAGCATTTACCCAATTATTACCCGCATCAATAAATTTATCCGTTGGATAGGGTAGGCGTAAACGAATCTTAATCTGACCAGTTTTGAGTAAAATCGACTGTATTTTAGCGGTAATTATATCATTTTTTGCATCGCAATAGGTCAACACATCTACGCTTGTACCTTCGAAAGTAAAGTGGCTTTTTATCTCGCCCGTGTAAGGGTTTAATGTTTGATTTATGTTTTGAATATCGGAAGGACTCGCCAAAGAATGGTCTTTTTTATATAACTCCAAACCGACGTTTCCCAATTGTAAACGATGTGGGTTTTGACGAATAAAATCAGAAGCTTCTTTTTTACGTTTGGGTTCGTTCCACTGAGCTGCATACAGTACTTTACGGCCGTGGGATTCGAGGTCTTTAAAGGTTTCTTCTATTTTATAATTACCAGTATTCGGAAAACTATGCCATCCCCATTCTGACTGCGTTCCGAGCGGCACGCCATTGGCATAATAATCAGGGAAAGTTTGTAGACCAGTGGCATCAACAGTAAAGGCAAACTTTCCATTTCCGATTGATAATGAGGCAAGTGTGTCAATTTTATTAATCTTAACAATGTGTCGCTCAACCACAGCTTTTCTATCAATTTTTTGGGCAAAAATTGGTAGTGAAAAGCATAGTAGCGTCAATGTTTTAAATAAATAATTTGTCATGGTTTTGATAGGATATTCTATCCTCAAAATTAGCCTCACTTGTTAATGTTTCTTTCCTGTACTTACACGTGAAAAAATATTGTTTTTTTTATATGACTAATTCTTGAAAGTATAGTTCTCCAAAAAAGCTCTTGGCGTTCTAAAAAAATTATTTCTTTAAGCCCTCAAAAACCTCCTCTGAAACCTTTAAAACTGTTCCGTGGCGTAAGCCTTTCGGAAAACTTACTTGCTCAGAAATATCCTCCCAGTTTTTCATATCTTTTGAGCGGATGGCTCCATATTTATGGTCTCGGTATTTATCAAAATAAACATACACATATTCGCCAATGCGAATAGAGGTTGGCCCTTCTGCCCAATAATTTCCAGTAATAGGGTCAGAAACCTTATTGACATCAAATACACTTGGTTTATCAGATTTAATGATGCGGATATTCTTTTGTGGTGGATTTGGATTTTCGTTCTTAATAAACATAAAGTAGCTCTTTCCATCTTTCAGAATGGTGGCGTCAATCGCACTAAAATCTGGATTAAAATAAAGTTTGGTAGGACTGAAAGTTTTAAAATCAGTTGTTTCGGTTGCATAAATTCGATGGTTCCAACCTTTTTCTCTTTCAGAATCGGCTATATCTCCGTGTCGGCCCGGAATCGTTGTTGCCCAAAAAATAAGATAATTTTTCTTTTTATCATCATAGAAAACTTCTGGAGCCCAAGAGTTTTTGGCAGTAGGCTCGTGTTCCATAACTGGAATAGCCTTTTGTTCTGACCAATTGATTAAATCTTTCGAAGAAGCATAGCCTATAATTTGGTCATGCCAACCACTTGTCCAAACCATGTGAAAAGTACCATCGTTGGCTTGAATAATGCAGGGGTCTCGCATGAGTTTATCTTTGCCTACTGCTGGAGTTAAGAAAGATTTTCCCTCCTTGAGACTTGTCCAGTTTTGTCCATCTTTACTATAAGCAAAGTGCAAACCATCTTGACCATTATCGGTGAAGTAAGAAAACAAGTAAACGTCTTTTTGTGCGAAAGTAAGATGATTGATAAAAAGTAGAAGTAATCCTACAATTTTTGATGGATTCATGATTAATCGGGTTGAGAAATTTAAGGTCTAATGCCTTTAAAATTAGCCCGATTTTTGTAGTAAACCAATAAAATTTAGTGCTTATTTTACGCAAACGTTGTCGGGAACGTTCCCGAAAGAAAATTTCTGAAATGGTTTTTGTAGAGTGAAATTTTCGAAAGAAGAAAAATATTATTAGAAAATAAGTTTGGTGAGTTTTGTTACTCACCAAACTTATAGAGACCTACCAATTTATAGTCAGTTTTTCGCCTGCTTTAAGAGAAATATTCTTTGTTTTTTCGCCTGAAATGAGTTTTGTATTACCCCCTTTTTTAGATGAAATGGTTACCTTTTTTAACAACTTATTATCCCATTCCAACGAAAGCTCAAAACCTCCGCGTGCACAGATGCCTTCTACCGAACCACTTGACCAAGCGTCGGGTAGGGCGGGGAGTAAGCGGATTTCCTGTTCATCTGATTGCACCAACATTTCAGCAAAAGCGGCAGCTCCACCAAAATTTCCATCAATTTGGAAGGGTGGGTGAGCATCGAATAGATTCGGGTAAGTACCGCCACCACGAGCATAATTTGTTTTCACGCCATCGGGCTCAACGTAATTCAATAATTCACGAATCATTTTGTAAGCATGATTGCCATCCCATAATCTTGCCCAAAGATTTATTCTCCAGCCTTTACTCCAACCAGTAGTTTCATCTCCTTTAATTTCGAGCGTACGACGACAGGCATTGGCCAAATCAGGTGTTTGGTTTGGAGTAATGTGATTACCCGGAAAAAGACCAAATAAATGCGATTGGTGGCGATGTTTTGGTTCGGCATCTTCCCAATCATAATACCATTCTTGTAAATTTCCTTTCTTTCCAATTTGATAAGGGTAAAGTTTTGCCAAGGCTGTTTCGAGTTTAGTTCTAAAATTAGCATCAGTGTTTAATATTTTTGATGCTTTGATAGTTTGAATAAAACATTCTCGAATCATAGCTAAGTCGGCACTTCCACCATACATAGTTGCTCCTTTATAGCCATCGGGTGCAATATAAATATTCTCAGGTGATGTTGATGGCGAGGTGATTAACTTACCATTTTTGTCTTCAACCATCCATTCCAAACAAAATTGTGCAGCTCCACGCATGAGTGGATAAGCCTCGTTTTTCAAGAAATTCTGGTCTTTTGTAAAAATATAATGCTCCCAAAGGTGCGTACTAAGCCATGTACCTCCCATATTCCAGTTTGCCCAACCTGGGTCGCCTTCGCCAAAAGCCCCTACTGGATTACTCATTGCCCATATATCGGAATTATGAGCAACCACCCAACCATTGGCTCCGTAGAATGTTTTGGCTGTGATGGCACCAGTTTTAGCAACATTTTTGATGAAGCCTAGAAGTGGAGCATGCATTTCACTTAAATTGGTATTTTCGGCTAACCAATAATTTTCTTCCGCATTGATATTGGTTGTGTAATTGCTGCTCCAAGGTGGACGTATATAAGGATTCCATATACCCTGTAAATTAGCTGGTACACCCATCGTGCGAGAACTGCTGATGAGTAGATATCGTCCATATTGAAAATATAAAACCTCTAAATTTTTATCTTCTTCACCTTTGGCATAACGTCTGAGGCGGTCATCGGTTGGAAGATTTGGAGCGGTGGTTTTTCCTAAATCTAATGAAACTCGATTGAAAAACTTTTGGTAATCAAGTAGGTGCGATTGGCGAATCTGTTCGTATGTTTTAGCATAAGCTTTAGCTAAACTTGTAGCGGCAATTGCCTGATTATTAAGTCCCTGTGTAGCAGGATTTTTATCAAAACCATTGAAACTTGTAGCAATAGAAACATATACAATGGCTTCAGAGGCATTTTTGATACCCAAAGTGGTATCGGTACTTACGATTGCACCATCTGTATTTTTAATTTTGGCTAAAGTAGTAAATCTTATACCCTTATTTTCATCGAAAATCACAGGATTGTCGCTACGACGATAGTTTGGTTCTGCATGAATAGGGGCGTAGCCATTGATTTTCAGGGTTTTATCATTAACAATTGTTTTGTATTTCAATAAACTATTAAATTTTACATCGAAAGATAAAGCCCCCTTTTTACTACTTGTAAGCTTAATGACCATAATTTGGTCAGGATACGAAACAAAGTATTCTCGCGTATATTTTACGCCATCGACTTCGTAAGTAACTTTAGAAATTGCTTTTGATATATCTAATTCACGGTAGTAGTTAGTATAATTCGTAGCCTTATCATTGGTGAGATACATCGTACCAAGTGGAGCATAAGATTCCGAAAATTTTCCTTGAAGCTTTTTATTGAGTTGGTCGGCGAGTTTATAGTTTTCGTTGCGAAGGGCTTCGCGAATGGCTGGAAGATGCTTATACGCCTCAGGATTCATATTGGCATTTACTGGTTCGCCTGACCAAAGGGTAGCATCGTTTAAATAAATTTTATCAGATTCTACTCCGCCAAATACCGTTGCCCCAAGTTTTCCATTTCCTAAAACAAGTGTTTCTTCAAAATACTGGGCAGGTTGTTTATACCAAAGTGTGTTGGTTGATTGTGCAAAAGATTTGCAGGAGAGCATAATCATTAGTAATGCTCCGAAAGTTTTTCTTATCATAGTTTTGAAATAAAACGATAGGGTGAATGAACCGTAAATATAAGGAAACAAATTTAAAGATAGATTTGAGCGAAATATTTTATGAAATAGATTAAAGAATATTTGAAAAATAGGGGTTTCAAATGGGAGTATTATGAATAGTGAAATCGTTAGATATATACAAATGTAGATATTTGTTAAAGAATGTTAATTCAAAAAAAATATCTTAGTAAATGTGCAACTTTGTATCACACTTTTGCATCTTATATAAGTAATCCATTCAGGTTACCATTTATCATAAGTTTCAACCGTTTATACTGAAATTTGTAAAATAAAAGGTACTATGTATTGCATAATACTAAATAAAACACATATCTTTGTATT
>NZ_LXHX01000096.1:0-2905 GCF_001649495.1 Emticicia sp. MM
CTACCGAAAAAGTAGAGATACTAAAAAACACCATTCTTCAAAATCCTATTTTTGAAGATAAAGGTATCAGTCTACCACCAGTTACTGATGCAATGATTACACAAATTGCAGCAGGAGGTTCGCAATGTCAAACTGCTATTGATGGTTTGGTAAAAGATGTAATAGGTACTTCTTTGAAAGAAGAGTTTAATGATTTGGCTACTAACCCTGATTTGATTGATGAGGTGGTGGAGAATGTTGAAGATGAGATAATTTTAGATAAATATTTTAACGAAGAAGATTTTGAAGATGATAATCCCTGTTTATCAACATTAGATTATTACAGAGGTTTAAAAGATGGCTTTTCAGGAAGTTGGTCTGATTTATGGGAAGCCATCAAAAGTTTGAAAGAATTAGAAACTTACAAAAATCTTTATGAAGGTGTAAAAGTTTTAACTTGCCCACCTCCTTGCCCAGATGCAGAAACAGCAATTAAGCAAGGAAAAATGATTGAAAACCTAATAGAATGGCTAAATTCGTCGGCTGTAACACCTGATTGTTATGAAGATGGGCGAAGAACAGGCAAAGTTTTCACAGATTTATTAGTAGGTGAAGGCATAGCGGCAGCCAGTAAGCGGGGTTTAAAACTATTAGCACAAGCCGCAGAAAGGGCAAAAATCAAGAAACCAATTGAGATAGTAACAGAAGGAGTTACAATAATAGGGCATATTGAAGAAGTAGATATTATTGCTTTAAAAAATGTGACCACAGTTCCCCGTTCTGGTGGTAGTCGAGCGATTAATAACATTAAAAATTTAGTCAATGAGGGAAAAGCTCTTGTAGTTGCCCCAAAAGCGAGTAGTTTACTAAAACAAAAGATTGATGATTATATTGTTGCTTTTAATGCCAATAATAGTCAACTACAAGGTGAAATAGGAGAAGAAATAGCTGAATTAATGGCAAAAGAAATAAACCCTACAGGCGATGTGTTGAATATTAAAGTTAATAATAGTGGGAATGGCTTTGATGTACTTTCTTTTGCTCCAAACAAAACAAATCCTACCTCTGTTAGAATTTTTGAGGCAAAACCTTTAAATGGAACTTCAGTTGAATTGCCAAGTACAGTAAATAGTGGAATACAAATGAGTGACAGTTGGACTCGTAGTAATATTGCTTTAATGATAAAACATCCCGATGTTGATATACAGCAAATTGGGAATACAATGAATACTTTATTTAAACAGAATAAAATTGAACGATTTGTCGTAACTATTGATAAAAATTTAAAACAAGTGATTATACTAAAACTCGATAATTTTTAAAATGATGACAATACAAGATTTAAAAATTAATGCTGAAAGATGCTTAATTGAAGAACAAAAATGCCTAAAGGAATTATTAATACCTGATTATAATAAGGTGTATATATCAATGTGTATAATTGAAGCAAATGTTGATTTAGCAACAAATGAAATTTATAACACGCTGAATTATAGTCAAGCAAAAAAATATTTTTATAAAGCAGCAATGACTAAAATCTATTTGCATGAAAAATTTGATTATGAAAGATATACAAGTAGTAATATTTTTTTGGTATCAACTGGGTTTAGTTATGCTATAATAAGCGATAGCAGTAGTCTAATAAATCGTTACTTATTATTCAAAGATAATTTTTTAGATACGTTTGGTTCAGCTTTTGGCAAGGCAATACAAGCAAGTATTCAAAATGATGATATTGAACTATCTAAGCAAATAGAAAAATTAGTAAAGCATACCAATAAAAAAAATATTGCAAAACATTATATAGGCTGTGTAAACGCTTTTAAGGGAGTTTTACAAAAAGACAAATCACTAATAGAATTAGGCATCAAAGAATTGCTATCATCGCATAATAAACAAGAACATCAAGCAGTAGTAAAAGATTTTTTAAACATTGAAGCACTTACACTTGCAAAACTTGCTTATCGAAAAGGTATTGAATTAAACATTGAGAGCCCTCTGCTACCCAAAGAAATGATACCTGTAAAAGAATTAGAGCATTACGAAGGTTATAAGTTTTTTAGTGAAATAGATTAGTTTTCCAAAATAAAAATCATTTTCTATTATGAATATTTTTTCATTTAATGGTCGTATAAATCGATTTAGCTTTTTGATTTCGACTATAATTTTCTTAACGCCATTATTACTTATTGGTTGCCTGATAGAATATTTTAAAATTTCAAATGACTTATTTTTATTAATGATTCCATTTGGGTTATTCTTCTTTATTCAGAAAATTAAACGTTGTCATGACATCGGCTTAAGTGGTTTCTTTGCATTAATAGGTGTAATACCATTTATTGGTTTTATATGGATAATTGCACTTTTATTTATCAAGGCAGATAAAGGAAAGAATAAATATGGTGAAGAAGATATAAATTGGTTCCAAATAAATTAAAGTTCAACAAGTATAAAAAATGTTGATGGCACATATAAAGCTGTGGACGTAATTTTTATAAAATGAAATATGGAAATAGAAAAAAAATTGAGAATTATTGGTTTTACAAATTTTGTTCATTTGAATAAAAATAAACGTGATATGCGTAAAAGGTTATTTTTTACTTCCAAATATAATGACAATTGGTTTACAATAATGTTAATTGAAAAGAATAATATTTGGGAAGTAGAGAAAATAACGGGAGATGAAGAGTTATTTTCCTTTTTCAAAAATAACCATACCAACGTTAATGATATTATTCTTTTTTTAAACAAAAGTATTATTTAGGTTCGGAAATCTCAACTTATTTATGAAAGGAAGCCAAAAGCCGTAGGCGATATTCTCAAAAACTTGATTTGTGATAATGGTAAATTGGTTATCGAAGCTCCTATAACTACCGAAAAAGTAGAGATACTAAAAAACACCATTCTTCAAAATCCTATTTTTGAA